>JAAZHD010000232.1 GCA_012510895.1 Clostridiales bacterium | reverse complement strand
GCAATAGCTATATTGGTTGCTAAATTGGGCCGCACGGGGGTGTAGGATACCCTGGCCGTATCTATAATCTGAACATTGTCTATGCCCATAAGAACCTGAACTTCATCTTTGAAAATATTGGACACGGAATTGGCAATATCCCTTGCGCGTTCAGGTATGGTATCTTCCACAGTAACCCTGATAATTTGTGTATTGCCTTCAGCTGTAACATTAATTTTCGATTTTAGTGCGCCAAGGCTCATGTTAAGACCTAAGTCATCTATGACTTTATCCAAAACCCGGTTGCTTTTTACAATAACGCTGTATGTGCCAACCAGGTTGCGGGCAAGATTAACATCACTCAGATCAATTTCAGAACCTGTATCTTCTCTGTTTGGATTGTTCTGTTTATTTACAATTAGAGTTGTTGAAGATGAATATATTTCGCTTAAAAAGAAATGGCTGACTATACCTGAAATAAGTGCAGCCAGGATAGTTATTATTACAACTATCCATTTGCGCTTCCAAATTATGCTGAAAAGTTCTCTGATATCGATTTCTTCCATTGTCTTCCCCCAGAACGATGCGTTATTATGCAGACTATAATATACCTCAAACTGTAAATAAGTCTACCATACTAATCTTACAGGATACACAATAAATAGTCAATCGAAAAATACCTGTTTTGTGTATTTTTTTGTAAATATTTGAATTGTTTTCTAGCAACTGTATTAAAAAAACGACAATCCTGCCCAGGCAGGATTGTCGCTAAATACAGCATCAGACTTAACTTACACCGGATCACTGGTAACTTCATCAGAAGGAGTCAGCCATTCAGTATGGAAGGTCCCTTCCTTGTCAGTTCTGTTATAGGTGTGAGCGCCGAAGTAGTCCCTCTGAGCCTGAATCATATTTGCAGATAGTGAAGCTCTTCTGTAACTATCAAAATATGACAGGGCAGAGCTGAATGCAGGCACAGGTATTCCCATATTAACAGCTGTGCTTACCACCAGGCGCCAATTGGCCTGAGCTTTTTCGACAGCTTCTCTGAAGTAGGGTGCCAGTAAGAGGTTGGGCAGTTCAGGATCATTATCAAAGGCATCCTTAATTGTATCCAGGAACTGGGCTCTGATGATGCATCCGCTTCTCCACATAAGGGCAATATCGCCGAAATTCAGGTTCCAGCCGTATTCTATGGATGCTTGCTTCATCATTGCAAAGCCTTGTGCATAGGAGCAGATCTTGGATGCAAAGAGGGCCTGACGTATGGCTTCCAGAAATGCTTCCTTATCTCCTTCAAATTTAGCTTCGGGGCCTTTAATCACTTTGGAAGCTGCAACCCTTTCATCTTTAATGGCTGAAATATAGCGGGCAAATACTGCCTCTGTAATGGTGGGTGTAGCGATGCCCAGATCAAGCGCTGCCTGACTGGTCCATTTGCCGGTACCCTTCTGGCCTGCTGTATCCAAAATCATTTCTACCATAGGATTGCCGGTTTCCTTGTCAACCTTGGAAAGAATATCCCTGGTGATTTCAATAAGATAACTGTTAAGTTCGCCCTTATTCCATCCTGCGAAAACATCATGCATATCTTTAGCAGACATGCCAAGAGTATGTTTCATAATGAAATAGGCTTCGCTGATCAGCTGCATATCGCCATATTCGATTCCATTGTGAACCATCTTGACAAAGTGACCGGCGCCGTCGCTGCCTACCCATTGACAGCAGGGACTGCCGTTATCAACCTTGGCTGCAATCTTCTGAAGGATGGGGGCAACATATTCCCATGCTTCCCTGGATCCGCCGGGCATAATGCTGGGGCCTTTAAGAGCGCCTTCTTCACCGCCGGAAACACCGGTTCCAATAAAGTAAAGGCCTTTTTCCTCAATTTCTTTGGTTCTTCTTATTGTGTCAGGGAAATGGGAATTTCCGCCGTCAATTATGATATCGCCTTCTTCCAGCAGGGGTACCAGCTTTTCAATAAAGCTGTCCACAGGCTGTCCGGCTTTAACCATCAGCATAACCTTGCGGGGCTTTTCTAGTTTGCTTACCAGTTCCTCAAGAGAATAGGTGCCAATAATATTCTTTCCCTTGGCCCTTCCTTCGATAAAATCCGTGACCTTCTGAGTGGTACGGTTATATACAGCTACTGTAAAACCTTTGCTCTCCATATTAAGCACCAGGTTTTCGCCCATGACGGCCAGGCCAATAAGGCCAATATCTGCTTTTTTCATTTTCATTCCTCCATTTATGTATTTTCATATAATTAGTTATCAATAAGTATCTACAAAAATCCGGATTTCTCCCCTTGATTCCTCTCCGGGTTCCAGATATAGTGTACCGGTATCCTGAATGCCTTTCTCCGCCATGTTAAAGCCATTATTGCAATTAGTGACAGGTTCTATGGCAAAATAAGGTTTTCCCAATGGGGTGTAGAAAATAAGGTTTTCGTATACTTCATCTGCTTCCACGGTCATAAGGACACGACTGCCGGGCCATTTTACAACTGAACTACCATTATATGCCCGGAAACAGTTATCAACAAAGAGGTCTTCATCCAGGGTGCGGGGCGAGGAAAAGTCCAGCTCTTCAGGCAGCTCTACCCACGGACCCGTTGGAATAGGAGTGTCGCCCGGGTATAAGCCTTTTAAAGGAAGCTGTACAATTGGGTTCTCATCCTTATCTGTAAGTCTGCGTGAGAAATAGGGATGGGAACCGTAGCCTGCCGGCATTGTATCTTCTCCTTCATTTCTTACGCTGATATCCATGACAAAACAGTTGCCCTTAACAGAAAATGTTATTGTGCTGGAAAAGGGAAAGGGCCAGTTGACCTCTTCCAAATTCCGGCTGTCCAGACTGACTTTTAATTCTTCGGGGCTATGACTATCAACCTTCCAGGGATGATCCCGGCCTACGCCATGAATGGTATGCCCGTCGGTATGATTGATTTTAAGCTGAAACTCTTTCCCTCTGAATCTGAGCTTCCCATGTTCTATGCGGTTGGAATAGGGTACCAGATGAAAAGAGGAAAACTCGCCGGGCAGACGATTCTCCACAGCGGATTCGGGAGTGGGTCTCATGATATCCACCCACTGTCCGTTAAGGTTATAGCGCAGGGCTTCTATGGAAGCGCCTACCTCCGGATTGATTACCGCTTCCAGTAAATCGTTTCCAATTACCAAACTACCTTTATTATTAGCAGATGTTTTTTTCATGGCAATTTAACCCCTTTTCTAAAACTTGCTTTTAAGTGCCCATAAACCTATAGCCGGATTGCTGATATAATAGATAGTTTCTCCATCCTCCAATGTGTTAAAGCCGTCTTTAAGTTTTTCAGGATTGTACTTTTTAACAGCTTCTTCATATGACATATAATTGAAATGTACTCCTTCCACTTCCTCCCTGGTCAGCTTTTCTACCGCATAAGTGATTCTGAAACGTCCGTCGGATGAACCATGGATCAAGTGGGCTGCCACTGAAAGATTGTTCTGCAAATCCTCATTGGTTTTATACAGTTCCAGTATCCTGTCCCTACCCTGATAACCGTATTTTCGTATGAACTCATCATTCCCCGCATCTTCGCCAAACTGGCGGACACCGGGAGCCAACACAATGAGATCGCCGTCATCGGCTATAGCCATTCGGGTGCGGTATACAGACTTATTGCCCAGCCAGGTGCTCTTGAACTCTACCGGATCAAGGTATACTACCACCTTTTTAAATGGCTCGTCCACAAAATTCAGGTTCTTCTCCTGACTCAAAGCTACTGCTTCTTCAAAGACTTTACGCTGACGTCCGATAAAGAGGCCGTTGACACAGGTGCTTCCTTCTACCTGAGTGGTAACAGTTAAGACATAAAGCAGGGGTATGTCCTTTAAGAAGTTTTCCTCGGCATAATCAAAGACCTTCCGCACCGGAGTATTGTCGCGGCCCATCATGCGTTCCATGCCATAAACAGCTCCGAGCATATGGCTCTTGTTGATTATGTTGAATCCTCCGCAGCCTACTACTATGTTCTTGGTGTAATTGGCCATGCCCACTACTTCATGAGGCACAACCTGACCAATGGAAATAACCAGATCATAGGAAGGATCAAGCAGATGTTTATTTATCTCAACATCTATTGAATAATCGATCAGGCCGTCGGATACCTCTTTTACAAAATCTCCCGGCACCTGCCCTACCTTTACTACATCATTGCGCCAGTTGTGAACCAGGAAACGGTCCTTAGGGATATCGGCACCGAACATTTCAGTGATTTCTTCATCCGTCATGGGCATATGAGTGCCCAAAGCAGGCATTATATCCACCTGACAGGTATCAGAAAGCAATCTGTAATAAATATTTGTCAGTTTTCCTGCATAAGAGTGAAGCCGGGTCATATCCGGAGGTATTAAAAGCACCTTATTCAGGGTTCCTCCTGCTTCTTTGAAAGATTCGATGGACTGGGCAAGGGATGCCTCCATTACAGCATCATTCAGCCCGGTATCGCTTTTTTTAATTATTGCCGGTATGGCTGATACGGCCTTGGCATTTGCCATTCTGCTAACCACCTTTCTGCCTGTTCAGGCTTTACTTTGATTTTCAGCATAATGATAGTTTCGCCTTCAGTTTTCTGTCTGTCCGTTATGTTTACAGTCCGTTCACTTATAGGCTCAAGCAGTTTGCATTATACTCCGGAATAGGCCGAGAAACCGCCGTCAATAGGCACAACTACACCGTTTACAAAGGAAGAAGCATCGGAACACAGCCAGATAATGGTTCCCAGAAGATCTTCCGGTACGCCGTAGCGATTCATGGGAGTATGACTTAAGATTTGTTTTGCCCGGGGTGTAGGTTCTCCGGTCTTTTCATCCACTAAAAGAAAACGGTTCTGATTAGTAAGGAAAAATCCGGGTGCTATGGCATTGACGCGGATATCAGCAGAATAATTCTGGTTAAAATGCACTGCCATCCATTGGGTGAAATTATTAATCCCGGCTTTGGCAGCTGAATAAGCTACAATATTTGTTAACGGCCGATAGGAGTTCATAGAAGAAATGTTAATGACAGAGCCCTTGCCCTGCTTGGCCATAACTTCTCCAAACACCTGAGTTGACAGGATAGTGCCCAGTATGTTGAGGTTGAACACCCATTCAAGGGCATCTGCAGGAATATCAAAGAAACTCAGGTTGGGTGATACGGTTGCATCTTTTTTGTTTCCGCCGGCACCGTTTATTAGTATATCGATTCGTCCAAATGCCTCCATAACGGCATCTCTCGCCTTAATCAGACTGCCTTTATGCAGTACGTTGCAAACTTCGCCTATTGCTGTGCCGCCTTCCTGCTTGATTTGATTCGCAATCAGCTCGGTCAGGTCATCTTCCAGACCTAAAACTGCTACCTTTGCCCCTCTTCTTCCAAGTTCTCTTGCCATTTCGCTGCAGAGAACTCCGGTTGCTCCGGTAATGACTGCTGCCTTTCCACTGACATCAAATAATTTATCCATTATGCTTCCTCCTTTAATTGGTAACCAGGGTTATTGCTCTTTTCTTATTATTTAACTGTTTTCTTATTCCTATTTTAATGCAATTTCTGGATTCTTGCAATGAATGTAAGCGCTTACATTCCACATTATAGCATACCCTTTAAGGCAGGTCAAAGAAAAAGAGACATTTATTCTCTTGTAAAGCCTTCCCCCATGGCTTCCCTCACATCGGCAATGAGTACAAAGGCATAAGGGTCTATCTCATTTATCAGACCTTTTAATTTAGTTATTTCAGTCCGGCGTACCACACAGAGAAGTACATTTTTATCGAAGCCGGTGTAGGCTCCTTTTCCGTTTAGTATGGTAACACCCCTGTCCATCTCTTTCATAATAAGCCTGGACAAGGCAATTGATTGATCAGATATGATTAAGAATGCTTTTGCAGAATTAAGACCTTCCTGCACCAGATCCATAACCCTGGCGCTCAAGGCCAGAGCTACTATGGCATAAAGGCCCTGACTGGGTCCAAGGAGAATTGCGGCAGCAAAAACAACCAGAAAGTCCACCGCAAACAAAACCCATGCCACTGAAATCGAGGGGAAATATTTATGAATAAGTTTGGCCAACAAATCTGTACCGCCTGTTGTGGCATTCATGCGCAATACAATTCCCAGACCAATGCCCATTAAAAAACCGCCGTAAATAGACGCCAGCAGACTGTCATGGGTTAAGGTGGGAGCCGGTATTAAGTCAATAAAAACAGATAATAAAACAGTGGCCAAAAGGGTGCGTATTCCAAAATGTCCTCCCAGCTGCCGAATTCCCATTAAAAATAAGGGAATGTTCAGAATCAAAGCTGTGATACCCACAGGAATGTCAAAAAGAAAATGCAATACTGTGGCAACACCGCTTAATCCTCCAGGCGCAATTTCATTGGGAATGAAAAAAAAGCTGAATGACAAAGCCGTCAGCAGACAGCCAACAATAATCAGCAGATACTCTCTTATTATCTTATTCCTTATCATTCGTGCTTCCTTCACCTTCAGGAAATTTAAATTTTTATATAACTCAATCCTTACAGATCTATCAGTCCGAAACTAATCTGGATGGCTTCGTCCACCTGCTTCATGACTTCAGGGGAAAGATAGCCTATTTTTTCTTTAAGACGCTTTTTGTCAATAGTGCGTATCTGTTCCAGCAGAATTACCGAATCCTTAGGAAGGCCGTATTCTTCCGCACTGATTTCCACATGAGTGGGAAGCTTCCCTTTGTTGATCTTGGAGGTTATAGCGGCAATAATAACCGTTGGACTGTACTTATTTCCTATTTCATTCTGAACTATCAGCACCGGTCGCACCCCGCCCTGTTCGGAACCAACCACGGGACTTAAGTCCGCATAATATATTTCCCCTCTTCTAATCATAAATCATTCACACTCCGACAGGATGGTCTCGTACACTTCCAAAGAAATAATATCTGTGTTCAATCCTTCTTCTGTCAGCGCTGCATTTATTCTGGCCATTTCTTTGTAGCCTTTTTTCATTCTCTCCCTTATTTCCAGTCTATGCCGCTCACGTATATAAAGTTTCATAGCCTCTCGTATAAATTCGCTTCTGTTTTTCTTCTCAATGGCTACAATTTCATCTACTTCCCGCAGCAGACTGTCCGGAAGACTAACCAGAATTTTCTTTAACTCGGCCACAAGAGCACCTCCTGTATTCTATTCCCTAATAAATAATGGGTATTCTACATGAAAGAGATGAAAACCTTTAGGCAATAACTGTAATCCTGCTAACTTTTATTTTCAGCCGCAAGGTCCTTGAATACACCAGGAAGAGCATCTATAATATCGCTCGGCAGCATGCCTGTTTCTCCCAGACGAAGAGCGGCTTTATCGCCTGCCCTGCCATGGATATAGCATCCAAGAACTGCAGCTTCAAAGGCACAATACCCCTGGGCAGCCAGGGCAGCAATTATTCCGGTCAGCACATCGCCTGAGCCGCCCTTAGCCATGCCTGAATTTCCGGAAGTATTAATATATACCCTTCCTTTAGGCTCTGCCACAACTGATGCAGCACCTTTCAGCACAACAATGCATCCCCACTGTGACGCGGCCTCGCATGCCGCCTGTACGGGATACCTTGAAATATGCTCTGTTTCCAATCCTGTCATACGAGACATTTCCCCCGGATGGGGGGTAAGTATCACAGGCGCGCTGCAGGATTTCACCAGATTCATATCCCTGGATATATGATTTAATCCATCTGCATCTATTACTATTGGTATATCAATCCTGCCTAAAATATTCCTTAAAATATCAAACACCCCTGCATTCTTTCCGCAGCCAGGGCCAAAGGCCAGTACATCCTTGTCTTCCAGCAGGGACAGGACATCCTCCAGCGATTCAGGTATAAGATGCCCCATATTATTGTCCTTAAGGGGAAGAGTCATTACTTCTGTAAGCTTTTCCTCCATTATGGGGTTCAAAGAGGCAGGAATTCCAAGGGTTACCAGACCTGCTCCGCAGCGCTGGGCTGCTAGGGATGCCAGATGAGCAGCGCCGGTCATGCCGGTTGACCCTGCTATGATGGCTGCTTTCCCAAAGCTGCCCTTATGACCGGCAGGATCTCTGGGTTTGAGCATTGAGGCCGCTTCCCTGTCAGTCAGAGTAAACATATTTGCCTCTGCAGCCTGTGGGCTGTCATCCGGTAGGCTGATAGGAACCACATGAACCTGACCGGAATGCATCCTTCCCGGATACAGCAAATGCCCCGGCTTTAGGTATCCATAAGAAACGGTATGTGCTGCCTTAATGGCAGCGCCCATTATAATACCGGTTTCACCATGGATGCCGGAAGGAATATCCACGGATACTACATTTTCATCTGCCTCTCTGTTAATCTGATTTATTATGCTTTGGCAAAGATTCGAAACCGGCCTGTCCAATCCGGTGCCGAACAAGGCATCGACAATCAGGTCTGCTTCACGAATCAGCTGAAATGCCTGAATCAGATCTCTTTCCTCTTCGACCTGGAAGATAAAAAGGGTATTGGGATAGCTCTGCTTTTCACACAAGGCATAAAGTGCATTTAAGTTGATTTCAGCCTCACCCCTGGGTCTTCAGCCGCCATCGCTTAAGAGCAGCTCCCGGACATTACAGCCTGCCAGATAAAGATGCCTGGCAACAGCCAGCCCATCGCCGCCGTTGTTGCCGGTGCCGGCTAATATCAGCACAGTTTCAACAGGTTTTATTTCGGCCTGTGTTTTTATCCCCCTTTTTTTCAAGGGGAAATACCTCTCTATGATTTCAACTGTTCTAAGCGCGGCATTTTCCATGAGAACAATACCGGGTATCTTAAATTCTTCAATAGCCCGCTGATCTATTTTTCTCATCTGAGAGGGGGTAACTACAAACATCAATATCACCTCAGACTAATCAAGGTCCAGCTTCTCATCCCGGTAGGCCTGAAGAAAATTCATGCAGTACTCATCCCTGCCCTGAATAAGTTCTGCTGAAAAAACCAGGCCCATAAGCTTTTTGTCCAGAGGGTCTAAAATGGCACTGTCGAGCCCGGCTGCAATTGCAGAAACAAGAAAAGTCCGGTTTATCAGTTTACGGGCTGGAAGGCCGAAAGAAATATTGCTCAGTCCGCAGATGGTATGCACTCCCGGAAACTCATCCATTACCCGCCGGATGGTTTCCAGTGCAAGAACCCCGTAATGGGTGCCGGTAGAAATGGGGCGTACCATGGGATCAATAAATATGCGGCCGATATCAAGGCCTTCCCTTACCATGGCATTTATAAGCCGGTCTGCAATCTTCAGCCTTTCATCAGCAGTCTCCGGCATTCCCTTGTCATCCATGCACAGGGCAATAATCGAAGTGTTAAATTCTTTAACTAAAGGAAATACGTTCTCAAATCTTTTCATTTCCGGTGTTACAGAGTTGATCATAGGATTTCTGCCCTTATATGCCTTAAGGGCAGGCTCCAGAGCCTCGGGATTGGGACTGTCAATACACAAGGGCAGGTCAACAACTTCCTGCACTTTCTTCACCAGCCATACCAGAAGTTCCGGTTC
>JAAZHD010000231.1 GCA_012510895.1 Clostridiales bacterium | reverse complement strand
TCCATGTAATTATATATTGTTTCAGGTTTGTAATAATACAAGCCTTTTTGTGATGCCTGTTTTTAGTTGGATCTCATTTATAGTTTTTTTACATATTTTATTTGACTTTTAATAGTTGGTCTTTCTTTAAACTCGTGGGCGTGGCGGGTAAAACACACTTCCTTCTTGAGTACTAGTATTTTGTTAGGTTTTATATTTAAAAAAAACTCATAGGATATTTATTAAGGTGTGAAGTCGTCTTTTTATTTATTTTTCGTTCCGTTTTATCGCAAGAACCGATTCCAAAATTTCCGTTTTAAGTTTGCCCGCAAAACAAGATTTACTTAGGGGATTTTCTCTATCATTTTAGAACAAAATAAGCATAAAACTCAAATTTTACTCTACAAAATAAAAAGCAGCCGTAAAAATAACAGCTGCTTTCAAAAAATTCAATATAAGCCCAAATTATCTATGGGTAAGATGCTCCATAATCTATAAACTCTCGTAAAAAATTTTTTTGTCAAATCGATTTTCGGATCGTAGCCTACTCCTTCCATGAGAAAAAATATATTGCCTTAAGCTATATGATATGACCAGTAACATATCTTAAATGAGAAGTTATCTTTTATTGTTATTTTTCTTTCCCTTTTATCTCTAAATCCGATTCCAAAATTTCGGTTTTTAGAATAGCTCCCTTATTGACGGATCGTCAACAAGCCTTTAGCTTATAAGAAGAACTAATAAAGAAAAAAGCAAAAAGTTTATTACTCGAAGGTGCGGCCTCAGCGGACGAATAAGCAGCACTTTCTTCCTTGAGTACTAGGTTTTATAAACAAAATTTATAGGTGCTTATAAAGGATTGAGTTATCTTTTTTAAGTTATTTTTCTTTCGTCGTTTATTACTAAAACCGATTCCAAAATTTTGGCTTAGACATTTCTTTTTGTTGTTTTGTTTATACGCTTTCGGAAAATAATAAAAAGTAGCTACCGCCTTTCTTAAACCTTTATCTTATTCTTAAAAACACGATATAGTTGCCAAGGGCAACCTTTCCTACTTTCCAACCAACACTCAACCAGTAATTTGAATGCGAATGTCCGCCATTCGCCCACCACGCCCTATATCTATAAGCCGATTGAGGAAGCGGTCTGTTTATAATCTCTTCAATTTCTTTAAAAGTCAATTTTGCAGAATCTCTATTAATTCTTTGCAGATAAGCAGATAACTTTTCATACCCATCGTTATGAACACAAAATACGGTTTTATTACTACTGTATTTATTTTTAGCAGTATTGACGCTTACGATCGAATAAGGCCACCTTCACGGAGAAAGAGGGCCACCCTCACGGTCAGATAAGGCCACTGTCACGGACTAGAAGGCCACCCTCTTTGTCACCGTTTTGCTCAGATTATCCTTGGGTTTCTGTTAGGTTCGCGTTCTTTTCTTCGGTAGCTCTCAATCTTCTTCTACCGGAATATGATGGTTTAAAAGAACATCATGTTCGTACGTATCGTCAAAGCGAAAGACAAGAAGTATGCTCAAGTCGTAGAGTCTTTCCGAAATGGGAAGCAGGTCAGCCATAGAG
>JAAZHD010000230.1 GCA_012510895.1 Clostridiales bacterium | reverse complement strand
ATAAAATACCTCTTTAAGTGCAAGAATTTTACTACCTGTTTGTTGTTTTCCTTGCACTTATTATACTACAAAATACGTTAAAAGTCAGCATTCATGCGACTTTATGGTTTGTTCAGCAACCCCTAATCTAGGGTCAAATTTAGGAAATGATGTTTTATATTCTGGAACGGTATCTGCAGCAATAGAGGGATGTATAATGGGTATACCTTCTGTTGCATTTTCTTTAGCCCATGGGAAAACCATGGACTATACATTTGCAGGTCAGATAGCTGTTGAAGTCGCTAAGATAATTTCCAAAAACAAATTAACACCAAGTACAATACTCAATGTAAATATTCCAAATATTGCACCTGAGGATTGCAAGGGTTTTAGATTAACCAGACTTGGACAATTCAAGTACAAAAAAAGTTATGAACAAAGAATTGATCCGAGAGGCAAAGAATACTATTGGCTGTCTGGACAATTGATTAAAGAGGCTATGGATTTAACAGTTGATATAGAAGCGGTTCGCTGTAATTACGTTTCTATTACACCGTTGCATTTTGATTTAACTGATTATGACATGTTAGAAACATTACAGAATTGGGGACTGGAATATGCTTGTTTCAGACCCGATTCATATGATAACAATAATGTGTAGCAGTATGCAAAACTGGATTGTTGTGGTAAAATGAACGATGACAAGGAAGTGAAAAGGAGGAGTATTATTGGACCAACAAGACTTAATACACCGCATCGAATCCAATTTAAAACGAATGAGCAAGGGTCAAAAGCTTATATCTGAATATATACTAAATAATTATGATAAAGCTGCTTTCATGACGGCCTCTAAACTTGGAGAGACCGTAGGTGTCAGTGAATCAACGGTGGTGCGGTTTGCAAATATGCTTAACTATGATGGGTATCCTAAACTGCAGAAAGCTTTGCAGGAGCTTATACGTAATAAGTTAACAACTGTTCAGCGCATGAATTTGTCCTCTGAAATGGGTGAATCAATTGTATTAAGGAATGTTTTAAAAGCTGATATGAATAATATTCGTCAAACCATTGAAGAAGTTGATAATGAGACATTTATTAGTGTGATTCAGAGGATGTTGAATGCGAAAAGCATTTATGTTCTTGGTTTGCGTAGTGCTTCTCCTCTAGCCCAATTTATGGGGTATTATCTTAATTTTATATTCGACAATGTACGTATTGTAACTTCGGGGGTAAATGATATTTTTGAACAGCTGTTTCATATTGGCTCAGGCGACTTGATTATTGGCATAAGTTTTCCTCGTTATGCAAGTCGCGCTATTGAAGCGATGAAGTTTTCCAAAGAACGCGGAGCTCTTACAGTAGCTTTAACAGACAGTATGCTTTCACCCTTAACTGCTTATTCTGATTATACACTATTAGCAAGAAGCGATATGGTTTCTTTTGTAGATTCACTGGTAGCTCCCTTAAGTCTTATTAATGCAATAATTGCTGCTATCGGACAAATTAGAAAAGACGAGATTTATAATAATTTCCATGATTTAGAGGAAATATGGGCAGAATATAAAGTATATAAAGGAAAAGAAACAACTTAAGCATTAGAGGCTATAATATTTTTTATAATTAGGAGCATTCATGCATATTTATCTTGTGCGTCATGGAGAAACAATTTGGAATGTTGAAGGGAGAACTCAAGGTAATTTAGATATACCTCTTTCAAACCATGGAATCAAGCAATCAGAGCTATTGGCGGAGCGGATTAAAAGAGAAGGCATTTCTCATATTTATACAAGTGATTTAACACGTGCTAGCCAGACATCCTTAATAATTGGCCAAAAGATAGGTATTCAACCTGAAAAAATAAAGGAATTAAGAGAAATCAACCTTGGTGTATGGCAAGGTTGTAATAAAAAGGAAATAGAGAAAGACTATCCAGGTCAATTGAAACGATACCGCTTTGATACTTCATTTGCTCCTTTAGGTGGAGAAACATTAGATTCTTTAAATGATAGAGTTCGTCGTTTTATTCGCGCTTTAGATTTAATCAAAGGGAACATAGAAAAAAAAATACTTATAGTTTCTCATGCTTATCCAATCCGTATGCTGATATCTGAATTATTGATGATTCCTCTTCGGTATTTGTGGGACATGCAATTGGATAACACAGGGGTCAGTGTTGTTTATTGGAAACATAACGAGATTTCTCGTTTGGTTTGTCTTAATGATATCTGCCATTTATTATCTGAATAACTATACTTTTTAATTACCATTATTAGTAATTATTATAACATTGTTGTAGAAGATAAACTTTGATTAGAAGGAGGAGGTTACTCTTGGATATACCTGGAAGCAAGGAGGCTTCAAGAGCAGCTTTATACATGGCTATGTCATTATCGCGTGATGAAGAGAGAAGACTAAAAGAAGAAATGTTGAATAAAAGCATTAACGCTGCAGCAGTGGATTATGGAGGAGAGTTTATTACATCGGTAACGAAGATTATTGAAAGAGCGGTTGTTGCCTCCAAAAGGGAGGGTATTATTAGTGATTCTCATTTGGAAGAAGGAGCAGTAGCAGGAGCTGCAAGAGAAGCAGTATCTCAGATTATGCCAAAAGCCTTAGGTTTAAATATAGGTGGCAAAATTGGCATTGCCCGCAATAAGGATCATATCAGTGTTGCTTTGTTTATTGGTATTGGTT
>JAAZHD010000229.1 GCA_012510895.1 Clostridiales bacterium | reverse complement strand
TGCGTACTCCGCTTAGATACTCCGTAAAGGTTTTTAAAGTTATGCTTTTAAAAAGACGCGCAAAATATGAAGGAGACAAAGCAGATATTCTTGCCACATCCTCCACCATCAAGTCCTCCTGATAATGAGTGTCAATATACTCTACCGCCATTTGTATGGCTTCCCGATGTCGATCGTAAATACTGTGGGTCTCGGAAATTTCCAGGTTTGTTTTGAACTCCCTTCCTACCAATACCAAAAGGTGAAGAAGCAGGGACTTTATCAACAATACATATCCAGGTTTCTTTTGTTCATATTCTCTGATAGCCTCATTCAGGATTTTTTCTACTTCGATCTGCAGCCCGCCGATAAGATTCAATCTGGGTTTAACCAGATTCTCACTTACAAGAAAAGGTTCAATATATGCAAAGTCCAAATAGGATTCTGCATTCTTTATATCATCAAAATTGGGATTTATAAACTCGGGCATAAATTCAAACTCTACAATTTGAGCAGACAAATTCCCCGGCGCTCCAATCTGATGAGGTATAAAGGGAGGAATAACAAATATATCCCCTTTTATAATATTGAATTTTTGATTATTAATTACATGCTCTGCCTTTCCCTGATATACATAATTTATCTGCATATACTCATGCCTATGCATTTTTGTTGTAGCATTACTTAAGGTATATCTTTTGATAAAGAATGGTAAATCTCCATTAGGATTCTCATTCATTCGATACAAGGGTATATCACTATAATTTTCTTTATCAAAATACTCCTGATTCATACTACGCTGCCCTCCAGTTCCAAGCCATCAGTTTGTTAATGAAAGCAACCTCAAATGGTAATTACACGATTTTATTATAACAAAATAAAAAATAAACCACTTAGCAAAAATGATATTTTCATTGACTAATTTCACTTTTTCACCTTAGGCAAGCACAAAATCAATAGTACGGGATGGGATATCAACATTTGCTACACGAATTTTAATATCATCTCCAAGTCTATAAACTTTTTTAGTCCTTTCACCAATCAGGCAATAATGTTTTTCATCATATACATAATAATCGTCATCCAGCGCTGTTATTCGAATTAAACCTTCCACTGTATTATCCAATATGACAAATACTCCAAAACTAGTCACACCTGAAATGATGCCGTCAAACTCCATTCCTATTTTATCAGCCATGTATTCTGCTTTTTTCAGCCTGTCAGTCTCTCGTTCAACCTCATCAGCTAGTCTTTCTCTTTCTGAACAGTGATTTGCCATCTCAGGTAATTTGTCGTTTAAGTATTGGATTCTTTTTTTATCCAGTCTGTTTGCTAAAAAATCTTTCATGATTCGATGTATAATAAGGTCTGGATATCGACGAATGGGGGCTGTAAAATGAGTATAGTATTTGGCAGCCAGCCCAAAGTGGCCAATATTATCACTGCTGTATTTGGCTTTTTGCAGGGAACGAAGCATTACAGTGCTTATCAGAACCTCTTCCCGTTTCCCCTTAATCTCCTCAAGCAAGTCCTGTAATGCTTTTGGATGAATTTTGCCTCCAATTCCCTTTAAGTGATATCCAAAATTATTAATAAACTTGTTAAAATCAAGTAATTTTTCAACAGAAGGCTCCTCATGAACACGATATAGAAAAGGAACTCCGCTCCAAGTCATAGCTTCTGCAACAGTTTCATTGCATACCAGCATAAACTCCTCAATAATACGATTCGAAATACCTCTTTCATCCTGTTTCACATCAATAGGTTTCCCAGTTATATCAAGAGTAATTTTCGTTTCCTCCAAATCGAAATCAATGCTGCCTCTTTTCATCCTTTTATCGCGTAGAATATTTGCCAGGGACTCCATATTTTGCAAAAATTCAAGAAAATCCCTGTATTCCTCTATTAGTTCCGGGTCCTTCCCTTCCAAAACTTTAGTTATATCTTCATAAACCAAACGAGCATCGGATCGTATAATCGTTTCTTCAAATCTATAATCCACAACTGTCCCTTTAGAGTTAATCTCCATAAATACTGAAAATGCGAGCCTATCCTCATTTGGATTCAGGCTGCATATGCCATTGGATAGTTCTTTGGGCAGCATGGGTATTACCCGATCTACCAAATATACACTTGTTCCCCTTCTATAAGCTTCCCTGTCAATTTCTTTATTTTCTCTCACATAATAACTGACATCTGCAATATGGACACCTAGGAGATAATTCCCATTAGTCTTCATCTCCAATGAGATTGCATCATCCAAGTCCTTGGCATCTGCACCGTCCATAGTTATTGTAAGAAGGTTCCGGTAGTCTTTCCTTCTTTTAATTTCATCTTCCGGTATAGTCTGAGGTATTTTTTTAGCTTCCCCCTGCACTTCATCGGGGAACACCTCGGGCAGATCAAATTGGCGTATGATGGACAGAATATCTGTGCCGACTTCATCTCTATGGCCTAATACCTCTATTATCCGTCCTTCGGGATTCCGGCGTTTCTGAGGCCAGTGCACTATCTCCGCTACAACCTTGTAACCATGTTTAGCACCATTGATGGCATCTTTGGGAATAAAGATGTCCTGATGAATACGTTGATCATCAGGAATTACAAATCCAAAATTTTTTTCTTTTTCAAATGTACCTACTATTTTGGTATTAGCCCGTTCTAATACACGTACTACTTCACCTTCTCTTGAACGCCCATTTCCCTTTATCAATCGAATCATAACCCGGTCCCGATGCATTGCTCCATTAAGATTTTCTGCTGATATAAAGATATCTTCTTCCCCTTCATTATCAGATATAAAGAATCCAAATCCTCTGGCATTTGCCTGCAATCGCCCTGTAAAAAACCCTAAAGTTTCAGGTATGGCATATTTCTTTTTCTTGGTTCTAATCAGTCTGCCTTCTTCTTCCATTCGGTTTAAAATCTTATGAAAAATTTCAGGATCCGCTTCCATGCCTGAATTACTCAATATTTCTTCTTCATATAAAGGTATTCGGGATAAAAGTTCGAAAATTCTTTGTTCTATCTCCTTACTATCTGTATATCTTTTGCCGTAATATTTTTCCATATTTTTATTATTTATGCTCATTTACATTCCTCCCTCCGTTATTATAAACTACGATTCTTTCATTATATGATATGAATAAAAAAACGGCAGTAGGAAAACCCCACTGCCGTATATTATGTTCTATTGTAATAAGGCTAATAGAACTGTAAGTATCATAAAACCCAGAGCTGAAATTTTTGTAAGTATCTGCAGTTTGCCTTCATAGCTTTTAGCCTTATTCTTTCCAAAAAATGTTTCGGCACCGCCAGCAATACTGCCTGATAAACCTGCACTCTTGCCTGATTGCAATAGTACTACTGCAATCAATATTAACTCAACTATTACAAGAAGTATCGTAAGGAAAACACTAAATCCTCCCATCCGCAACCCTCCTTAAGTGTCAACAATGACATTTTAACATGTGGGAATAGGGAATGCAAGGAAAAAGATTATTTATCTTTCAGATTGAACCATGCAGAAAGCCCCGGATACTGAGCCAAATCCCCGAGTTCCTCTTCGATGCGTAGCAACTGGTTATACTTAGCCACACGATCACTTCTTGAAGGAGCACCGGTTTTAATCTGTCCTGCATTCACTGCAACAACCAGATCGGCAATGGTGGCATCTTCTGTTTCACCGGATCTATGAGATACTACAGATGTATAACCGGCACGGTTTGCCATTTGAATTGCATCTAGAGTTTCTGTCAAGGTGCCTATTTGATTTACTTTAATCAAAATGGAGTTTGCAGTACCTTTTTGTATTCCTTTTGCAAGTCTCTCAGTAT
Organism: Clostridiales bacterium; assembly: GCA_012510895.1. GTDB lineage: Bacteria > Bacillota > Clostridia > Caldicoprobacterales > DTU083 > JAAZHD01. The sequence continues at coordinate 10,149 of JAAZHD010000229.1, read as the reverse complement.
TTGTTACAAATAAATCGTCTCCAACTAACTGAATCCGATGTCCTAATCTTTCAGTCAACAGTTTCCAGCCTTCCCAATCATCTTCTGCTAACCCATCTTCCAAAGAAATAATGGGATATTCATCAACCAGCTTTTCATAATAATCAATCAGTTCTTCTGCAGTGCGAACTACACCTTCGCCGGTGAAGTGGTATTTGCCGTCTTCTCCATAAAGCTCTGTAGCTGCTGCATCAATAGCAATTCGAATATCGTTGCCAGGCTTGTAGCCAGCTTTTTGCACTGCTTCCAGTATAACTTCAATGGCTTCTTCATTGGTTTTCAGGTTAGGAGCGAATCCTCCCTCATCCCCAACTGCTGTGCTGTAGCCTTTTGCCTTTAGAACGGCTTTTAAGTTATGAAAAATCTCAGCGCACATTCTCAGGGCTTCACGGAAACTGCCTGCACCTACAGGCATAATCATAAATTCCTGGATATCAACTGTGTTGTCTGCATGCTTTCCGCCATTGATAATGTTCATCATAGGAACAGGCAAAACTTTGGCGTTAACTCCGCCAACATATTGATACAAAGGAAGTCCTAACTGTTCAGCAGCAGCTTTGGCTACTGCCAATGAAACACCTAAAATTGCATTGGCTCCTAATTTGGATTTATTGGGAGTTCCGTCCAATTCAATCATCAACTCATCGATACCAACCTGATCCAATGCGTTCATGCCGATTATTTCTTCAGCCAATATATTATTTACATTATCAACAGCCTTTTGAACACCCTTGCCCAGGTATCGATCTTTGTCACCGTCCCTAAGCTCTACTGCCTCAAAAGCACCTGTAGAAGCGCCGGAGGGAACAGTAGCTCGTCCTACAGCACCGCCTTCCAGATAAACTTCTACTTCTACAGTGGGATTACCCCTTGAATCCAAAATCTCTCTTGCAATTACATCAACAATTGTCATCATAACAGTTTTCTCCTTTCAGTATATTAGTATGTGACTTTATCTGCTTAAAATAAGGCTTTCACCTGTCATTTCCTGCGGCTTCTCCAAACCCATAAGATCCAGCAATGTTGGTGCAATATCAGCCAGACGGCCCCCTTCTCTAAGTTTTGCATCCTTTAATTTATCATCTGCCAAAATAAAAGGTACAATATTCGAAGTATGAGCTGTATGAGGCTGGCCGGTCTCATAGTCCTGCATTTGCTCTGCATTGCCATGGTCTGCGGTTATAATCGCTGTGCCGCCTTGTTCCTGAATTGCTTTTACAATTATACCCAGGCATTTATCCACTGTTTCTACTGCTTCAACAGCGGCATTGAAATCACCAGTATGCCCTACCATATCACAATTGGCATAATTCAAAATCATAACATCATATTTGCCTGATTTTACACGTTTAACAGCTTCTTCAGTAACTTCAAATGCGCTCATGGAAGGCTTTTGATCATAGGTAGGGACCTTAGGTGAAGGTATAAGCACACGATCCTCCAGCGGATTTGGAAATTCCACTCCACCGTTAAAAAAGAATGTTACATGAGCATACTTTTCTGTTTCCGCAATCCGAAGCTGAGATAATCCTTTGCTGCTTATATACTGACCAAAAGTATTATCCAAAGACTGGGGACCAAAGGCAACAGACAGATTCTTAAATGTTTCGTCATATTGGGTTAAGGACACAAACTTAACCGGAAAATAACCCTTTCTTCTCTTAAATTCGCTGAAGTCCGGCTCAATAAAACTTCTGGTCAACTCCCGTGCCCGATCAGGCCGGAAATTAAAGAATATAATAGCATCATTATTGTCAATGGTTGCCACAGGTTTTCCGTTTTCAATTATTACTGTAGGTTTAACAAATTCGTCAGTATCATTTCTCTTATAGGAATTTTCCATAGCTTCCACTGCGGTGCTTGCGGTTTCACCTTCACCAAGTACTAAAGCATTATAGGCCTTTTCTACTCTGTCCCAGCGCTTGTCACGATCCATGGCATAATATCGCCCGGAAACAGTAGCAACTTTTCCATACTTCATTTCTTTAAGCCTTGAGTCCAAAACTTCAAGAGTTGCCTTTCCGCTGGAGGGAGGCACATCTCTGCCATCCATAAAGGCATGGATATAGACTTGTGATACACCTTGTTTTTTGGCCAGCTCCACCAGAGCATACAGATGTTCTATATGACTGTGTACTCCGCCCTCGGAAACCAGCCCCACATAATGAAGTTTTGAACTATGTTGTTTTACATGTGCAATTGCTTCCAAAAAAGCCTTGTTTTCAAAAAAACTTCCATCTGCAATGGCTTTGCTGATCCTTGTAAAATCCTGATATACTATCCTTCCGGCACCAATATTAAGATGCCCGACTTCAGAATTCCCCATCTGTCCATCCGGTAAGCCTACATCCATGCCGCTGGCATTAATGGCTACGCTGGGATAGGATGCCCACAATCTATCAAAGTTTGGTTTTTTTGCTGTTTCTACCGCATTAGAATTTTTATTATTGCTAAGCCCGAATCCATCCATAATGATTAGGGCGGTTAATTTTTTTGACATAAAGTCCTCCTCTATAAATAACCGGTTTCGCCTTTAAGCTGTGTTCTTTATATTATTTTTTATAGTTAACAATTTTTGAGAAATCTTTCGCATTTAAGCTGGCTCCACCTACCAGACCTCCGTCAATTTCCGGCATTGCCATAAGCTCTGCAGCATTTTCTGGTTTCATGCTTCCGCCGTATTGTATGCGAATAGCTTCGGCATCTTCCTGTCCTGCTATTTCCGCTATAGTTTTACGAATTATGCCTATTACCTCATTGGCATCTTCACAGGTAGCTGTTTTCCCGGTACCAATGGCCCATATCGGCTCATAAGCTATGACACAGGTTTTTATTTCTTCAGCGGATAATCCCTTAAGGGCCTCCCTTGTCTGATTCTCCACCAGTGTGTTGGTAATTCCCTGTTCCCTTTGTTCAAGGGTCTCGCCTACGCATATAATGGGAATAAGATTGTGGGCTAATGCGGAATGTACTTTTTTGTTAACAGTTTCATCAGTTTCTGCAAAATACTCTCGTCTTTCTGAGTGACCTATTATTACATACTCTATTCCCATATCCCTTAACATTATGGGAGAAACCTCGCCGGTAAATGCGCCATTTTCTTCCCAGTGCATATTTTGAGCCCCTATCCTGATATTGGTGCCTGCAGCAGCTTCTTTTGCTGCCTGTAGAGCAGTATACGGCGCACAAATTACAACCTCCACATCAGAATCCTTAACCAAGGGAGCCAGTTCCTTAATCATTTCAACAGCTTCATTTGCTGTTTTGTTCATTTTCCAGTTTCCTGCTATAATCGGTTTTCTCATCTATAATCTCCAATCTCCTTTTCTGCTGTTTAGACTAATATACTGTCATTTGTTCCGGCTTTATTTATCATCCAGTGCAGCCACACCAGGTAATTCGATACCCTCAAGAAATTCGAGTGAAGCACCGCCGCCGGTAGATATATGGGTCATTTTATCAGCATAACCTAATTGCTCAACTGCTGCAGCCGAATCCCCGCCGCCTATTATAGTTATACCGTTGCATCTGCTCATATAGTCAGCAATAGCGGCAGTACCCTTTGCAAAATTAGGCATTTCGAATACGCCCATAGGTCCATTCCATACAACCAGCTTTGCATTTAAAATAGCTTCCCCAAATTCTTTGCAGGCATCAGGTCCAATATCCAGGCCTTGCCATCCGGCCGGTATTTCTTTACTGGAAACAACCTTATACTCAGTATCATTCTTAAACTCTTTTGCTACAACAGTATCTATGGGCAGTAAGAGCTTTACACCTTTGGATTCAGCCTGCTTAATTAAATCAGCTGCAAGATCTACTTTATCTTCTTCCAAAAGGGATGCCCCTATTTCATAACCTTTTGCCTTAAAGAAGGTATATGCCATTCCTCCGCCGATGATAAGGGTATCTACTTTATTGATTAGATTTTTAATTACTCCAATCTTGTCGGAAACCTTTGCCCCCCCTAAAATAGCAACAAATGGACGATCCGGGTTATCTAAAGCTTTGCCCAGAACTTCCAGTTCCTTCTTCAGCAAATAGCCGGCTGCTGAAGGTAAATAGTGTGCTACACCTTCGGTAGAAGCATGAGCCCTGTGAGCAGTACCAAAAGCATCGTTTATGTAAATTTCTCCAAAGGAAGCCAGGGTTCTGGCAAATTCGGGATCGTTCTTTGTTTCTGCCTTGTGGAACCGCAGATTTTCAAGGAGAACGACTTCTCCTTCTTTTAGGTTCTCTACTAATTCTTTTGCGTTTTCTCCTATCACATCTTTAGCCATTTTGACTTCTAATTTCAGCAATTCGGATAAACGCTCTGCTACTGGCGCCAAGCTGTAATCCGATTCAAAACCTTCACCCTTTGGACGCCCTAAGTGGGACATTCATATAACTTTTGCTTTTTGATCAAGCAAGTAACGAATTGTGGGCAAAGCTGCACGAATACGGGTATCATCTGTGATATTCCTCTCTTTGTCCAGTGGTACATTGAAGTCTACTCTGACCAATGTTTTTTTACCGGTTACTTGTATGTCTTCCAGAGTTCTCTTGTTCATCATATCCACTTCCTTTTCCAAAATTAAAATTTGCACATGGTTCTGTATTTACAGTAACCATAATAGTCAACCATTAAACCTTTTCAGTTAAAAATTAACTTCATGTATCCAATAATGCTCGGTGCTTTTCCAACCAATTTTACTATATCATGGTTAAAAATTCAACAATAACCACCGGAATAACACTTCAAATTCGGAAAATCAAGCTGACGTAATGCCTCATACAAAACAATAGCAACAGAATTGGACAAGTTCAGGGATCGGGCACCTTCTTTCATAGGTATGCGTATTAATCTCTCCTTGTATTTTTTCAATAAGGAATCCGGCAGCCCTGCCGTTTCCTTGCCAAAGAAAATAACACTGTTTTCTGTATAGCGTGCCTCTGTATATGCACGATTTCCTTTGGTAGTGCAAAAAAAGAAATCTCCATTTGGATATGATCTGAAAAAATCATCTATTGAATCATGATAATAAATTTCCAGCATGTGCCAATAATCCAGTCCGGCACGCTTCAAATAACGATCCTCTACAGAAAAGCCCAAAGGCTTAACAAGATGAAGCACAGCACCTGTTACTGCGCAAGTTCTTGCTATATTCCCTGTATTTTGAGGAATTTCCGGCTCAACCAGTACTATATGCAACGGCATTTCTATTTCCTGCTTTCATTAAAATCCTTTTGAAGCTAATCATTCTTTTTCTTTATATATAATTCCAATAGTTCCTGGGCCGCAATGGCTGGAAATTACAGTTCCGGCTTGAGTAATAATCACTTCTTCCACTCCAATGCTTTCAAGTCTTTCTTTATATTCTGACACCTCGTTTTCATTGCACATTGAATGAGTAACAAATACACGTTCTTTATCAATCTGGCTGCCATCTCCTACTAATACATTATAAAATTCATCCAGGCAATGTGAGCGTTTACCTCGGAATTTTGCACCGACTACCATTCCTCCATCCTTTACAATGATCTGCGGCCTGAGCTTTAATACATTGCTGGCCAATAATTGTACAGCTGTACACCTGCCACCCATATGCAAATATTTCAGGGTGTCAATAATGAAACTGACTCGTACCTTAGGAATCATCCTGCTGATGGTATTGCATATTTCTTCAATCCCAGCGCCCTCTTCGGCCAATTCTGCTGCCTTTAAGACCAATAGGCCTATACCTGTTGAAAGGCTTCTGGAATCCAAAAATCGAATCCTGCTGTCATCAAATTCTTCCGCTGCCATCTTCGCTGCCTGATAGGTAGCGGAAAGCTCTGAAGACAAACCGATATAAAAACAATCATAACCCTCTTCTATCCATTTTGAGAATACTGTATAAAAATCTCCCATGGAAGGGGCAGCAGTTTTAGGCAAGACTTGTCTCTTCTCCACTTCCTCATACAATTTTTCTGTAGATATCTCGATGCCATCCTTATAACTCTTGTCATCTATCAGTACATAAAGGGGGACAACCTGGATATCATATCTCTTAAGTAATTCCGGGGTTAAATCAGATGTACTGTCTGTTATAATTTTAACACGATTCATGCTATACCTCCTAAAATATAATTGAGGTCATATTAAGAATAAAATTATCTATGATTGCAAAATAAAAAAATGACCCGATATAACTATTATATAACATTTCTTTAAATACAGATATACATAAATCTGCCGCATTCACATTTGCTTATCTTCAATATTAATCAAAAACAGAAGTCTTTTTCATAAACTACAGAGTATCATTTTAACAGATCATTAATATATAGGCTGCCTTGAGAACGAATGTTTAGAGTATGAACAGCCCCTTTACCGAAAATTACTTTAATAATTTCTATATAGTCATTTAAATATTTGTCCGGCAGATAGACCTGAATGGTTCCTGCAAAACCGCCGCCGTGGACACGACAAGCCCCTTCCCCTGCCTTCTTAATGAAATTTTCGGTAATTGCTAAAGCCAAAGTGACCCCTTGTTCCTTTGGATTATAATTGGAATAGCAATTCTGAAGGAGACGCCAGGAGCTGCTGCCTGAGTCATTCACAAGACTTAAAAAATCATAAAAGCGTTTTTCCTCCAAAGCTTTCGTTTGATCAATAACTCTCTGATTATCATTATAAAAATGAATAGCCCTGAGAACAGCTCTATCCCCTGCCTTTTCGCGCAATACAGGAGTGTTTCGGATTATATCATCCAGCGACAATTCTCTTAACACATTTTTCCCGAGAATCTGCGCTATGGTTTTCATCTCCAAAGCCACTTCAGCATAATCCCGGGTCAGGTCAGCATGATTACCTCCAGTGTCAACTACGAGCATATGATATCCGTAAGATGACAAATCAAAGTCTAATTTTTGATAGACCACCTTTTCCTTGTCTTTAAAATCTATAGCAATAAAACCACCTATTGCGCAGGCCATTTGATCCATCAAACCGCTCGGTTTGCCAAAATATACAGTTTCTGCAAATTGTCCAATTTTAGCAATTAAATCAGGTTTTACAGAATTTCCATTGTACAAAGCACTCAATATAGTTCCTATTAAAACTTCAATTGAAGCAGAAGAGCTGAGACCGGAACCTTTGGCTACTGTACTGGATACAGCAGCATTAAAGCCGCCTATCGATAGGCCCAGCTGTCGAAAACGTGCTGCTATTCCCCGGATTAATGCCGTGGTCGTTCCTCTTTCTTCATCAATAGGTTCTAATTGAGACAGGTCTACTTTAAATAATTCAGGATAGCCTTCGGAATACATGGTTATTTGATTATTATCCGTAGCTTTAACAACAGCGATAGTATCTAAGTGAACAGCTGCCGCCAGAACACGGCCTGCATTGTGATCTGTATGGTTTCCTCCTACTTCGGTACGCCCCGGAGAACTAAAAAAATGATATTCTCCTTGATCATAAGGAAAAAGTTTCTTAAATGTTTCTGCCAATGTTGTATAACGTTTAGTATGATGATCTATTACCTGTTGATTATTGCCATAAAGCCGTGAAAACAGTTCTCTAGCTTTAACTCCGCTCAGAAATAAATTTATATTTTCCTGCATTTAAAGTACCTCCTGGCATTTGTTCCTAAAAGTAGTCTGAATAAACTTATGTTAATTTTGCAGCTTAAATTATAAAATTAGCGCTTTTATAGGCCTTTCTGGTTATTGTTAACATTATACCTTTTACAGGTAACCAATTCAATATTTGCATAATTTATATTTGCATTGCAATTACCCCGCTTATATAATATTTTTGAAAGGCAGGGATGGACATGAATTCTGCAGAACATGAATTGAAATTTTTAATAGAAAAGCTTCTGCAATATGCAGTTTATAATCATTTAATAGATAATCAAGATTTAGTTTGGGCCAGAAACCAATTAATAGACCTTCTAAATGTCAATGACCCTTTTTATATAAGTGCAGATACAGAAATTGATTATGTAATTCCGGAATATGCAACTCCCATCCTGGAAAAAATTTTGGACTATGCTTATGAAGCCGGAATATTAAAAGATAATACCTTAACAAGCAGAGATTTATTGGATACCAGAATTATGGGTTTGTTGCTCTCAAAGCCTTCTGAAATCATAAAAAGATTTAATAATATAAAAAAAGAAAAAGGAATAACCGCTGCTACTGATGATTTTTATCAATTGTGTCAGAAATCCAATTATATTAGAATGGATCGAATACATAAGAATATAAGGTGGTTTTCAAACAGTCCCTTCGGTCAACTTGAAATAACGATTAATTTAACCAAACCGGAAAAAGACCCAAAAGAAATTGCAGCGCTTAGAAATGCTCCACAGTACGGATATCCTAAATGTCTGCTTTGTGTTGAAAATGTAGGCTATGCAGGGCGGTTAAATCATCCTGCCCGCCAGACCCATCGAACCATTCCCCTTGAGCTATATGGTGAAACCTGGCATTTTCAATATTCACCCTATGTTTATTATAATGAGCATTGTATCGTCCTTAATGAAAAACATGTCCCAATGAAAATTACTAAAGCCACTTTTCACCGCCTGTTCGAATTCTTAGATTTATTTCCACATTATTTTATTGGCTCAAATGCTGATCTTCCTATAGTAGGCGGATCTATCCTGAATCATGATCACTTTCAGGGAGGACGTCATGTACTGCCTATGGAAAAAGCGAAAATAGAATACCGGCTTTTCTGTGAAAAATACCCGTCTGTAAAACCAGCTGTTCTTTATTGGCCTATGACTGTACTTCGCATATGTTCAAGTAATTCGGAAGAATTAATTGATTTCGCATATTACATACTCTCCGGCTGGAGGGAGTACTCTGATCCAGCTTTTGACATTTTGGCATATACGCAAAACAAAAAAAGTGAAGCCATTCCTCATAATACAATTACTCCAATTGCAAGAAAAAAAGACAATGGCGATTATGAATTGGATCTGGTTTTGCGCAATAACCGTACCACAAACAAGCATCCGCTGGGTGTATTTCACCCTCATGAAGATTTGCATCACATAAAGAAAGAAAACATCGGGCTGATTGAAGTTATGGGTTTGTTTATCCTGCCCGGCAGACTAAAAAAAGAGATTGATTCCATAAAAGAGTTAATGGGAAGTAAAACTGAGAATGAATTAAATGAATTGAGAAATCCAGACCATATGCTTCATCACCATTATTTTTGGGTAGAAGAAATGATTCGAAAATATGGCACAGGTTTATCTATGCAGGAAATAGATGACCTTGTAAAGAAGGAAATAACAGAAAAATGCCTCAGAATACTATCTGATGCTGGTGTTTATAAAGCAACACCGGCAGGACGCGGAGGCTTAAATAAGTTTCTTGCAAGCTTGGGAATCAGACCTATATAACATTAACATCATATACTTCAAATGCTTCATATGCTGAGATTTCAGGTTCGAGCCTGTTTACCGCCCTGTACTCTGTTCGTATGGTTTCATGCCTCCCAGGTAATAAAGGCTCCCGATAAATCCTATATTTGCTCCCACCGTATTGAAAACCGAAGTAAAACAAAAGAAATAGACTTACCCATACCAGAATTTTCTTTGGTTCCAAAATAGGTTCTCTGTATAGTCCTACTGCATAGGCTGTAAAATAGCCTCCTATAAGACCGCCTATATGCCCCCAATTGTCAATGCCGCTGTTCATAAAACCATATAATAGGTTAAAGCCTATGATGATAAACAAATTGGAACCAAACACCCTGCGGAAAATATCTTTTCGTCGCTGTCCAAAATATAACAGTGCTCCCATTAACCCGAATATTGCCCCGGAAGCACCCGCAGAATGGTTTGAACTAAACATATAACTCAGAAGGCTGCCAGTAAGTCCGGATACCAAATAAACAACCGGAAACTTATATTTCCCGAATAACCTTTCCACTATTGGACCATATATATAGAGAGCATAAGTATTAAAAAAAAGATGTGCTAAGCCAATGTGTAAGAACATAGCAGTCAGCAGCCTCCAATATTGCCCGTAAGCAATGAGAATATTCACTTTGGCACCAAATATCAATAATTGCTGACCCTGATCCCATCCAAACAGAATACCGATTAGGTTCATCAATATATA
>JAAZHD010000228.1 GCA_012510895.1 Clostridiales bacterium | reverse complement strand
TTAGCTGCTGGGCATTATAAACAAACACAAATGAGTGCTATAATCGAAATGCTGCTGAATATCATCATATCAATAGCATTAGTTTTTAGATGGGGTTTAGTAGGTGTAGCAATAGGCACATTTATCGCTATGGCTTATAGAACATGTTATTTGGCATTGTACCTGTCCTAAAATATTTTGTATAGGGAATTTAAACATTTTATTCATCATACTTTGGTAGATATATTAAGTGTCGTATTAATGTTTATTTCTACAAGGCATATTAAATTGTTAACTGTAACATACATGGGATGGATAGTAATGGCGCTTAAAGTATTTATTATTTCGCTGACTATCGTTTTAGTCATTAATTTTATTTTTTATAGAAATAACATGAAGGAAATATTACGGTTAATAAGGAAGAGAATTAGCGTGTACTAAAATAGATAAATTTTATAAAAAAATGGGGTGCTCACTTATGAGAATTCTAATAACCGGTGCAGCCGGCTTCATTGGTTTACACCTTTCAAAAAGATTATTGGATCAATCATGTGAGATAATAGGAATTGATAACTTAAACGACTATTATGATCCGGGTTTGAAGCATTCAAGGCTTGAAATCTTAAAGAAGTATGATAAATTTAGATTTGAGAAAGTGGACTTAAAAGACAAAGAGTCTGTAGATAAGATATTTGAAACCCATAACCCTACTTATGTCGTAAACCTGGCGGCACAGGCAGGTGTCCGTTATTCCATAGAGAACCCTTACGCTTATGTGGATTCTAACTTAGTTGGCTTTATGAACATACTGGAAGCCTGCAGGCATTATCCGGTAAAACATCTTCTTTATGCTTCCTCAAGTTCAGTTTACGGCGGCAATAAGGTTGCACCCTTTTCCACCAATCATAATGTGGATCATCCTGTATCCTTATATGCTGCTACTAAGAAGGCCAATGAACTTATGGCCCATACCTACAGCCATCTTTATGGCATTCCTACAACCGGGCTTAGATTCTTTACGGTTTACGGCCCATACGGCAGACCGGATATGGCATACTTCTCATTTACTAAAGATATTCTGGCAGGGAAACCAATTAAGGTTTTCAATCATGGGAAAATGGAGAGGGATTTCACATATATAGATGATATAGTTGAAGGTGTCGTGAAGCTGATTGACAGAATTCCCGCAGGGAAAAAAGACTGGAATGAACGCATAGATGATTTGAGTACAAGCTTTGCACCATATAAGGTTTATAATATCGGCAATAACAATCCTGTACCCCTGATGAGGTTTATAAGGGCACTGGAGACTGCCCTTGGCAAGGAGGCAGAAAAAATCTATCTGGACATGCAGCCCGGCGATGTTATAAGAACCTATGCCGATGTGTCTGATCTGGAGCGGGATATTAACTTCAGGCCGAGCACAAGCATTGAAGAAGGGCTTCAGAAGTTTGTTGACTGGTACAGAGATTATTACAAGGTATAATGAGTTTGAGATTAATAAGAACGGGTAAAAGATTTACAAGGTATAAGCTGAGAGGGTGATGGGTGATGATTAAAAAGGCCATTATTCCGGCTGCGGGTTTGGGTACGCGGATGCTGCCCCTGACCAAGTCCCAGCCGAAAGAAATGCTACCTTTAGGCGATAAGCCCTGTATTCAGTATATTGTTGAGGAACTGGCTTCAGTGGGGGTTAATCAGATTCTCATAATAACCGGGCAGATGAAAAGAAGTATAGAGGATCATTTTGATTCGAATCTGGAATTAAATCAGAAGCTTTCCTCATCAGGGCAGAAAGACTTGTTTGAAAGATTGGAATTTGAAAATATGAATATCCAGTTTTTCTATACAAGGCAGAGCAATCCCCTGGGGCTTGGAGATGCGGTTCGCCACGGGAAGAGTTTTATAAACGGGGAACCTTTCATTATTGCATTAGGCGATTCTGTGATATACTCTAGTGAGAGAGAACCCTTATTGAAAAGAATGCTTGACTGGCACAAGAATCACCCTGACAGCTTTGTGGTAGGAACCCGTCATGTTCATATGGACATGGTACAGCGCTACGGAATTGTAAAGCCAAGGAAAAAGCTTGAAGAAAACATACTTGAAATTGATGATGTGATTGAAAAACCATCACCCCGGGTTGCTCCTTCAAATTTAGCCTTTGCAGCCAGATACATTATGCCGCCGGATATTATGGATGCCCTGGAACGCGTGGCGCCGGGAACGGGCGGAGAGATTCATTTAACCGATGCAATCAGGATTTTGCTTAAGGAAGGCATCAGGGGTTATTCCATCAGCCTTACGGAGAATGAAAAGAGATATGATATTGGGACTATGATCTCTTATTACGAAGCTTTTGTGGATTTTGCACTGGCTGATGAAAGATACGGTTATCAGTTAAAGCAGTATATTATTAGAAAATTAGATTTATAGAGAAAAATTTTTAGTTTGTAAGGGATACGAAAGAGGGATTGCAGAAG
>JAAZHD010000227.1 GCA_012510895.1 Clostridiales bacterium | reverse complement strand
GTATATCTCTATTATACTATATATTGGGCTTCTTATGGGCTTTGTGTTAAGTTTTTAAGTTGCAAGGTGATAATATTATTTATTAGGGCTTTTGACACCTAAATCATACTATATATATACTGACGATTCAAAACTGACAATTGCAAGTTGGCTCTTTCATAACTGCACTGTCAGTATACTGATAAAGGAAGCCTTTGACTTTTTCCATATTAATATTTTCCTTGAAGTATTCTACCGTGGCAATAAAATTGTAGTCACCGCTGGTAGACCAAAGTATTTCATAAGCTTTTACATAAATAACTTCTAAATTGCAGTAATTATTTACATTATCATTGTTTTCAAGTAAAATTAAATCAGAATTGCACATTCGTAAAATCACTAATATTTTGAATCAGCTTAAGCAGTATTTACATTTTATCGTTTCTTCAGTGTTAATGCATTTTAAGGTTTACTTTATTAATTCAGCAGTTGTTGTATATTCCAGGAAAAGTTTATGACCAATACAAGACTGAAAATCTGGCTGTTACTTATTTGTTATCTTTCATAACTGTATATGATTAAGGGAGGAAATGATAATGAAACTAAAAGGTTTAACAATTGGTATCCCTAAGGAAATAATGAAAGGTGAAAAACGTGTAGCTGCTACTCCCGATACAGCAGCCAAAATGTTAAAAGAAGGAGCCAAAGTACTTGTAGAAGAGGGAGCAGGTCTGGGAGCATATTTTACAGATGAGGAATATGAAAAACAAGGTGCGCAAATTATTAAAGATCCTTGTGACTTGTATTCAAAAGCAGATATTATTCTAAAGGTTAAAGAACCTCAGTTTAATCAATCAAAAGGGAAACATGAAGTTGATATGATGCATAAAGACCAGTATCTCATTACGTTTCTTCATCCTGCATCTCCGGAGAATCACGATATGGTTAAGAAGCTTGCTCAACGCGGCATAATCGCTTTTACTCTTGATGGCATACCCAGAATCTCAAGGGCACAATCAATGGACGCCCTCACTTCAATGAGCACTGTTGCAGGATATAAAAGCGTGATAATTGCAGCAAACAGATTAGGCAAATTCATGCCTATGATTGGAACAGCTATAGGAATGATTAAACCAGCAAATATTTTGGTTGTTGGTACGGGTGTGGCAGGTCTACAGGCTATTGCTACTGCAAAAAGGCTTGGAGCAGTAGTTCAGGCTGTTGATATCCGCCCGGAAGCATGTGAACAAGCAAGGAGTGTCGGCGCGAAAGTCATAGAGACCGGTATACCTCCGGAAGCCGCTATAGGAGAAGGAGGATATGCAAAACATCTTTCAGAAAAATGGTTAAACAAGGAACGTGAGGTTTTATCAGATATAGTTCCTCAATCCGATATTATAATACTTACTGCCTTGGTTCCCGGCAGGATTGCCCCAATATTGATAACTGATGATATGGTAAAAATCATGAAAAAAGGTTCAGTTATTATGGATGTAGCTATAGATCAAGGCGGTAATTGTGAAATTACTGAAGGCGGAAATGTTGTAGAAAAGCACGGAATTACAATTGACGGAACCAAAAACATTCCTGGTATGCTTCCTGTCAGCTCTACATGGATGTTTGCCAATAATATATATAATTATATGTGTTACCTAATCAAAAACGGCAAAGTATTAATTACTTTAGATGACGAAATAGCACCATCGTCACTGGTTACTTATAATTTTGAACTTGTTCACAAGCGGGCCAGAGAAGCTATGGGTATTTAGTTATTAACTGTAAAGAGGAGTGTTGTGTATGAAAGCATATTATTTAATTATTGTATTTGTTGTAACTACAATAGCAGGCTATAAAGTAATCAAAGATGTTCCAAGTTTACTTCACACACCGTTAATGTCAGGAATGAATGCTCTGTCAGGAATTACAATTCTTGGAGCGCTTGTGTCTACAGCCGCAGCAGTAAGAACAGGCAGTAAAATTTTGGGAGTC
>JAAZHD010000226.1 GCA_012510895.1 Clostridiales bacterium | reverse complement strand
CCGTCCGCCATCTTGAAAGCAAAGTGCTGTTTGTATTCGTCAATGATATCGTCAATATCAGTAATCCGGTTCTTTTTTAGTTCATCGGCAAGCTTTGTAAGAAATTCATTCTTTGTCATTCTCATCATCCTCCAATAAAATCTCTACCTTTTTGGCAAACTTCAGATAAGCTGCCCGTTCTTTTTCATATATTTCCCGTCCGAGATTTGTAAGCGAATAATACTTTCTGGGCGGGCCTCGGCTTTCTTCCTGCATGTAGGTAGATAAAAGGCCTTCCTTTTTCAGCTTTCTTAATATTGGATAAACAGTACCGTCTGCTATGTCGATATGGTTTGAAAGATATTCGGATATCTCATATCCATAACAATCATGCTTTTTTAATAGCGACAGTACGCAAAGTTCAAGTACCCCTTTTTTGTATTGTATATTCACATACACCCTCCTACATAAAACACAGTAGAATATATCATCTACTATTGAATTATATTCACTAGTTTCTGAAATGTCAATACTGAATTAAACAAATTCTGTATTAATATTGCCTGCGGCTGGAAATGGATATATAATATATAAATAGAAGTATTCTGTTTATATACACAAAAACAAGAATTCATCATCATTCAAGAACAATCTCTATCCAGGATGTTTTTACTGAAGCCCTTCCAGAAATAAGTATAAAGGAGAAAAAGCCATGTCAAGTTTAAGCGGAAATGAGAAAAAGGCTGATTATGTTCTGAAACCAAAAACAATTCCTCTGGATGATTCCTGGGATGTAATTGTTGTCGGCGGCGGCCCGGCCGGATGCGCTGCAGCTGCAGCTTCAGCCCGTGAGGGCGCAAAAACCCTGCTGATCGAAGCCACCGGAGTTCTTGGCGGCATGGGCACGGCAGGTCTTGTGCCCTGGTTCTGCGGATACGATGACGGCGAAAAAGTCATCGCCCGGGGCCTTGCGGAACATGTAAGGCTGTCTTTGCAGCGGAATATGAAGTTTGTATATGAAGCCAGAAAAGACCTCCCTAAGAACGCGCCCGACAGTCCTGCTATTGATCCGGAACTGCTTAAGCGCATCTATGATGATATGGTAACCGGCGCAGGCAGCAGCATACTTTTCCATACCAAGCTGGCATCGGTGGATATGAAGGATGATAGTTCTGTAGATGCCATCATTGCGGCAAACAAAAGCGGACTTGTTGCCTTTAGGGCAAAGGTGTATGTGGATGCAACCGGAGACGGAGATCTTGCAGCCTGGGCCGGGGCCGTTGTAGAGAAAGGCGGCGAAAACGGAGCCCTTCAGCCCGGTACCATGTGCTTTATGATTGCAAATATTGATGAAGAACGCCTGGCCGTGGGTCCGAGCATTCATTGTTACGATCCTGACAGCCCCATATGGAAGATCATCAGAGACGATAAATATCCTGATATTATCGACCTGCATTCCTGCTTCAGAAAAATTGGACCGGGTGTATACGGCTTAAACACCGGGCATGTATTTGACGTTGATAATACCGACCCTGAAAACCTGTCTCAATCCATTCTGCTGGGAAGAAGGATGGCCGGGCAGTATCGTGATGCCTTTGCAGAATATCATCCTGCATTTGCCGACTGCTTCCTTGCTGCAACCGGCAGTCTGCTGGGTATTCGTGAGACCCGGCGCATTATAGGTGAAGCCTATTTAACCGTTGATGATTATCTGGCCGCTCGTTCCTTTCCTGATGAAATCTGCCGTACTGCATATGGATTGGATGTCCACGGTACTAAGGCCGGTGCAATTCAGGCTGCAAAGATGACTATAGATGAGCTTAAAAAATTGAATCAGGAGATTGTATGTAATCTTAAGCCTGGAACAAGCATGGGTGTGCCTTATCGCTGTCTCACGCCGAAGGGTCTTAGAAATGTACTTGCAGCCGGCCGCTGCATATCAACCGACCGGCGGGTTAACGGAACGGTACGCATCATGGCATGCTGCCTTAACACCGGTGAAGCTGCCGGAATTGCAGCTGCTATGGCAGCCAAAGACACCGGGGATGTGCATGCAGTGGATGTGAAAAAGCTAAGAAGCACGCTGAAGGCTCATGGCGCATACCTGCCTGACCCTGCATAAACATACCGGAGAGGAGGAGATGATTGTTACATAGGTAAGAAGCAATCGCAGCAAGTATTTTAAACAAACAACATCAATAAGAAAAGGGGAGGTAAATATGAGAAAAGAAAAAATGATTTGGGGTTATTTAATTCATTTAGGAATGAACATGTGGCGGGAAGCTGACGCGCCAAAAAGCAGGAGTTTAAGATGCTACACCAATGCAAGTGATGTGCTCCGCTTTGACAAAGTATTGTGGGATGAGCTTCTTGGAAAGATGGCAGATGCAGGCGTCAACACTCTTGTTATTGATTTAGGCGAAGGAGTTCAATACGAATCTCATCCGGAAATAGCCGTTAAAGGCTCCTGGAGCGTGGATTTATTACGTCAGGAACTTGCCAGGATCCGTGAACTGGGCATAAACCCCATACCTAAGCTTAATTTTTCCACAACGCATGATGCTTGGTTAGGCGATTATGCCAAAGCTGTTTCATCCAAAAAGTACTATGAAGTATGCAAAGATCTCATTCTGGAAGTAATTGACATCTTTGACAAGCCCGACCTATTCCACATCGGTATGGATGAAGAAACCATAGGGCATCACAGGTATAATAATTATGTTGTTTTACGCCAGGGCGATTACTGGTGGAAGGATTTCTACTTCTATGTAGATATTCTTGAAAAGGAGGGTGTACGTCCCTGGATATGGTCCGATTACATCTGGAATCATGAAGAAGAGTTCCTGAAAAAAATGCCGAAATCGGTGCTTCAGAGCAACTGGTATTATGGTGATTTCCCGCCTCGCAGCGAACATGAAGCCCTATATGTCAAAGCATATGAAACACTTGCAGAGCATGGATTCGATCAGGTGCCGACAGGAAGCAATTGGGGTGCCAACTGCGATTACAATTTCGAAGCTACAGTAGAATATTTCATGGAAAATATTAATATGGAAAAAGTAAAAGGCTTCCTCCAGGCTCCATGGAAACCAACAGTTCTGCCGGCAAGATATCGCCACTATGAAGCTATAGAACATGTAAGCGATGCAATTAAAATATTTGAATCTGATAAATAGTTAATATGAATTTCAAAAGAAGCAGTGTGTAAAAACACTGCTTCTTTGAATGATCCTTCCTGTATTTTGTCCATTGCCTGCGCCGCTAGACACCAAAAACCTCAGAAATGGTATCTTTTGCATCACCAAGTTTTAGAATGACTTTATCAAGTTCATAAAGAGTATTTTGCACACCTGCGTATCCAGGGTTTGTAACTTTGTTGAATATGATTATATTCTTTGCAAGATGGGCATTCAGTATAGGCATACCATAGATTGGCGTACCTTCGGCTGTGTTAGCAGCCGGATTTATTACATCATTGGCTCCTACAACAATAACCAGATCTGTACAGCTGAATTCATCATTAATATCATCAAGTTCAAAAAGTGAATCATAGGGAATATCTGCTTCTGCAAGTAAAACATTCATATGTCCGGGCATTCTTCCTGCTACCGGATGTATGGCAAATTTTACTTCCTTTCCTTCTTCCGTGAGTTTTTCATAAAGGCCTTTGACTATGTACTGAGCTTGTGCCAGAGCCATGCCATATCCTGGTATGATTACAATACTTTTTGCTTCCTCAATAATTCTTTTTATTTTTTCTTCTTCACTTTCTTGTTTAATTGCCTTTTCTCTATTTATATCATTTTCAGCAAATGCAACACCGGCTTTATCACTATCATTTTTACCGTATGCAACTGCTGTTTTTCCTATCAAAATACTTGTAAGGCTGCGATTCATGGCTTTGCACATAACCTGCGTTAGAATAAGGCCTGCAGCGCCTACAATTCCACCAACGGCCACCAGCACCGGATCATAAATAGCTAAACCCGTTACAGCACCTGCTACACCGGATAATGAGTTCAAAAGGGATATGGTTATGGGCATATCAGCTCCGCCCACACGGATTGTGAGAATAATTCCCCATATATTTGAACTTGCTAAAAGCAAAAGTGTTAAAAAAGTAGGCTTCCTGATGGTTTTATTATTAAAAGTATTGCAAATATACAAGTTAATGCAGAGGATATCCCAATGATGAGATTATGTTTTTTTAACTGAATAGGCTTTTGTGAGATTTTTTGATCCAGTTTTAGCGCTGCAACTATACTTCCGCTGAAGGTAACCCAGCCCACTATTAATCCCAGAACTGCCGTAATTTTAATAAACAGATTTTCAATGTTATGGTTTTCCGCTAATATAATAATAGCTACCAGGCCTGAAGCCCCGCCGCCCAAACCGTTAAATAGAGCAACCATTTGAGGGATTTTCAGCATTGTAACTTTGATTGAGATGTAATACCCTATCAGACCCCCTGCAATCATTCCTGCCCACAATACATAGTCACTAAGTATTCCATATTTAAGCAGCGTTAATAGAACTGTTATGCTTAAAGAAATTGCACCGAGGAGGTTGCCGCTTATTGCGGTTTTTGGCGAATTCATTAATCTAATACCCCAAATTATACCGATAACACATATTAAAGCCAATGTATAATATAGAGAATTGCTCATATTATTCTTCCTCCGGCTGGTTTTTGAACATTTTCAGCATCCTGTGGGTCACACAAAAGCCGCCTGCCACATTTACCATCGCGAAAATTATGGCAACGACTCCCAAAATTTTACTGCCTGTTCTTACTGCTGCGGCTGTAGACACAAGCGCTCCAAGAATTGTAATTCCTGACAGAGCATTCATTCCTGACATTAACGGTGTGTGAAGTAAACTTGGAACATCT
>JAAZHD010000004.1 GCA_012510895.1 Clostridiales bacterium | reverse complement strand
TCGGTGTATAGCCTGATACCCTCCTGTTCTATTGATATGGCATAGTCAATGACGGCACTGTAGGAATAGGTTGTACTCATTTCACGGCCTCCTTAAGATTATTTTTAAACACGGATTTTTTAACAGAGCATATCTCATATATTATTAAACAATTTCTGTAACTATAAACACTCAGCTTTGTTATTTATGCAAACAGAATTTAATTTTACCGGCTTGCATTTCCCTGACAGATGCTTGTTTACATATACCTATTTCAGAAGCAGCTTAAGGCCCCTTGCCTTATTAAGGTTTTTCCATTATTATAAGTACTAATATTCATGTATAGGTAAATATTTATACATTACTTTTGGACGGGAGAAGACCTATGAAAAATGAAGTAATTAAAGGATGGAAAGCAGCCGTCCCAGTAGCCCTTGGATATCTGCCTCTGGGACTGGCTTTTGGCATATTGGCAGCCCGTCAGGGGCTTACATGGATTGATGTGTTCTTTATGTCCTTGCTGGTTTATGCAGGATCCGCCCAGTTTATTGCCTCGGCAATGCTTTCATCGGGCTCGGCAGCAGCGGCAATTATTTCAACAACCTTTCTGGTAAACCTGAGGCATTTGCTGATGAGTGCGTCTTTATCCCCGCTGCTGAAACACCTATCCTCTCCCATACTGGCATGGATAAGCCTGGGAATAACCGATGAAACTTTTGCGGCAGGCTATCCGGAAGCCTCAGGCGGAAAGGCCTCTCCCTGGTTCTATTTCGGACTTAACGGCCTTTCTCACTTTTCCTGGATTGTCAGTACAGTAACAGGCTGCCTGCTGGGCAGCCGGATTCCGGACCCCGAGAAATGGGGACTGGATTTTGCCCTGCCTGCCATGTTCATAGGGCTTTTGCTGATGCAGATGAAAAACAGGAAAGATATCATTGTGGCCCTGACGGGAGGAATAACCGCCCTTGTCCTGTCTTTTCTGGTAAATAACAGTTTTAATGTGCTTATAGCCGCAATAACAGCGGCTTTTACAGGAGTGGTGATCAAAAATGAAGCCTGAAATGATTTATCTTATACTTGGAATGAGCCTTGTTACCCAACTGCCCAGGCTCCTGCCCCTGGTGGTACTGTCAAGGCTTTCTCTCCCGCCGATCGTAATACGCTGGCTGAAACAGATACCCGTTGCGGTATTGTCGGCCCTGCTTTTCCCTTCCCTCCTTATTGCTGATGGCATACTGTCGCTTTCGCTTAATAATACTGCGCTGCTGGCAGCCATACCCAGCATTATTGTTGCCGCAAAAACCAAAAACCTCTTTCTTACGGTTTTAGCGGGCATAGCATCTTCTGCCCTGCTTCAGTTTTTCATGTCCTGAAAATCATTTTCACATTTATGAAATTTTTCCCAATCCCTTAAGTTGAAATACCAACAAAAAAAGTATATAATTCTAATTTGGAGAATATGGGAGTTCATTGGAGGAAAATATTATGAAATTAGGGATAATCGGGCTGCCCAATGTGGGTAAAAGCACCTTGTTTAATGCTATTACCAACGCGGGGGCAGAAGCGGCAAACTACCCCTTCTGTACCATAGAACCCAATGTAGGCGTGGTGGCGGTGCCCGACGAAAGGCTGGACAAGCTGGCTGAAATGTTTAAACCCGAAAAGGTTGTGCCTACTGTAATTGAATTTGTCGATATTGCAGGACTGGTCAGGGGCGCCAGCCGGGGAGAAGGCCTGGGAAACAAATTTTTATCCCATATTCGTGAAGTTGACGCTGTGGTTCATGTGGTGCGCTGTTTTGAAGATGAAAATGTCACCCACGTGGACGGAAACATAGATCCCATACGGGATATTGAAACGATTAATATGGAACTTATCTTCGCCGATCTGGAAAGCCTGGAAAGGCGGATGGACAGAACCCGGAGAGCCTTAAAGGGCGATAAAAAGCTGCAGTTTGAAATGGACCTTTTGGAAAAGATAAAGGAGAACCTGGAAAACGGCATTCTTGTCAGAAACATTCCCTTTACCGAGGAAGAAGAAGCTCTTGTAAAGCAGTTGTTCCTCTTAACCTCCAAGCCGGTTATCTATGCCGCAAATATTGATGAAGACTCACTAAACCGGCCTGAGCCCCCCATGGTGAAAAAAGTCAGGGAATATGCTGAAAGGGAGAAATCCGAGGTTCTGGTTATAAGTGCCAGGGTGGAAGAAGACATTGCCCGGCTGGAACCGGATGAAAGGGATTTGTTTTTGGAGGAACTAGGCATTCCGGAATCCGGTCTGAACCGGCTGATTAAAAGGTGTTATAATCTGCTGGGCCTTATAAGCTTTCTGACCACCCAGCCGCCTGAAGTGCGGGCCTGGACCGTTACCCGGGGAACCAAAGCGCCTCAGGCAGCGGGGAAAATACACAGCGACTTTGAAAGAGGCTTTATCCGGGCGGAGGTTGTTCACTTTGATACTTTGATGGAAATGGGCTCATATGCCGCCTGTAAGGAAAAGGGACTGGTACGTTCCGAAGGAAGGGATTATGAAGTAAAGGACGGCGATGTGATTCTGTTTCGGTTTAATGTATAGGACTTATTTTTTTGACTAAAAAAGGAGCATTGTTTATGAGGCAGAGATTACTACAATTATACAACAAATACAGTTCTGTCTTTCTGCTTGCAGTATTGCTGACATGGGCAAAAACCTATGCCGGTTACCATATAGAATTTGAACTGGGAGTAAGCGGATGGCTGCAGCATTTTATACTGCTGATAAATCCCATTGCCGGCACAGTTTTTATATTAGGCCTCAGCCTGTTTGCAAAAAACTCAAGACGGGGTCACAAAGTTCTGTTCGCCATTTATACGGTAATCACGGCGCTATTGTACGCAAATATTGTTTACTACCGGGAATTTGCCGACTTTTTAACCTTTTCCACCGTTTTTGAAGCGCCTAAAATTTTCGTGGGCGGAGAAAACTTCATTACCGGTGCTCTGGCTCTTCTTAAATGGCACGACTTCATATATCTGATTGATTTACCCTTCTTTTACCGTCTGCTTAAGAAAAGGGACTCAGCCATTGTAAAACGGGATGAAAAACTTTTCTATACCCGGCCTGTTATCAAGAAAGTCATGACTTTTGCTCTTATTACTTTCATAATAAACCTGGGACTTGCTGAAATCAGTAGGCCCATGCTGCTGACACGTACCTTTGACCGGAACTATATTGTCAAATACCTGGGCCTGGGCGGTTTTGCCGTTTATGACAGCGTTATGACCGTCAAAGCCTCTGCTGCAGTTCCTGAAGACGATGATGTTCAATATGCGGTCTCATATGCAGCAAAGAGGTATGCTGCGCCTGATCCCAGGTTCTTCGGCAGGGCAAGGGGACGGAATCTTATCGTAATTCATATGGAAAGCATTCAGCAGTTTCTCATAGATTATCACTATACTGACGAAGAAGGCAATAAGTGGGAGGTTATGCCCTTTTTAAACCGGCTGTATCACAGCAAGGACAGTTTCAGCTTTTCAAATCACTTCGCCCAAATCGGACAGGGCAAGAGCAGTGACGCGGAACTGATGGCGGAAACATCCTTATTCGGCCTGTCCAGAGGCGCTGCCTTTATACAGAATGCAGACAACACCTTTTATGCCGGTCCTCAGATTCTGCGGAACGAAGCAGGCTACACCAGTGCCGCCTTCCATGGAAATACGGGTTCCTTCTGGAACAGAATAGATATGTACACGAGTTTGGGATATGATTATTTCTTCGACGCCGATGACTTCTATTTAACAGAGGATAACACCACAGATTATGGTTTGAAGGACAAGCAGTTTTTCAAGCAGTCGGTCCAGTATCTGGAACACCTGCAGCAGCCCTTTTATGCCAAGTTTATAACCCTATCCAACCATTTTCCCTTTCCTGTTGATGAGAATAATGAATTTCCCCTGGCAAATACTCCGGACGAATCGGTGAATGGATATTTTGCCTCCTGCAACTATGCTGACCAGGCTTTGGAAGAATTTTTCAATTATCTGAAGGCTTCCGGGGTTTACGAAAATTCCATGATCGTCTTATATGGGGACCACTACGGCATTTCGGATGCGAGAAATAAGGAATTGGCCCCGCTGATAGGCCGGGATCCGGAAACCTGGACGGAATTTGACGACCTGATGATGAAGCGGACACCCTTTATCATTCACATTCCCGGATTGGAGGAAGGAAAAGTTAAAGATACCTTTGCGGGTCAGATTGATATTCTTCCTACAGTGCTCCACCTTCTGGGCATCCATACCCGGGATCAGATTTTTATCGGACAGGATATGCTGGCCCCCCGGAAGGACGAAGTCATTATTTTCAGGAACGGAGATATGGTCTCCTCCGTATACACCTGCATCGGAGACAAGGTATACGATACAAGGACCGGGGAACTGATAGATGAAACCGATGAGTATGCCTGCAGCAAGGCAAAGGAATATGAGAAAAAGGCTCAGGAACAGCTGAAGGTTTCTGACCTTATCCTGGATACAGACCTGTTAGCCATATACCAGCCGAAGGGCTGGGAGCCTATGAACAAGGAAAAACTGGATTATTTCAGAGATAAAGAAAGACTGAGGCTGGCCGCCTATGAAGCAGGTCCGGCCAATACCTCAATCTATTATCAGAATAACCGCAGGTCAACTGCTGTTCTTTATGTCACGGATGCGCCGGAAGCCGGTTCCGGCACTAATCCGTAAGGAGATTATCCGCGTCTTACAGTAAGACGCGGCATATTCCATTCTCTATTTTTATCTCCGTGCCGTATGGGGCAGACATTTCTTTCAGCCTTTCCATAAAGCTCAGGTCCCTGGCAGGAGCCGGCCATCCGTTTCTGGAACGGGGCAGGCCGACACCGAGTTCTACGGGCATAAGCTCAAGTATTTTCAGCTCACCATTTTCCATTTCCCAGTAGGGAATGACTGTTTCGAACATTTCCTTTTTGGTCTGAAGCCCTACGGTAAAGTCCCTGGACCGGGTTTTAAACAGATCCCTCATTGTATAATCGGAATTAAGTCCGTATTTCTCAAAGAAATCTTCAGGGGCAAAGGGAATGTTTTCATTCTGGAGCACAAAATCGCCCAGTGAGTAGAAGATAGGTCTTCCCTTGTAAATCTCTATGGGCCTTAAAAGGTGAGGACCGTGGCCTATTACGGCATGAGCCCCTTTATCTATGCAGCGGTGCGCAAATTCTACCAAAAAGTCATCAGGAGTTTCCTTTTTTGTGCCCTGAATCTCATGGGAGTGGACGGATATGATTATATAATCAGCCTGCAGCTGTGCTTCATAAATGGCTTTTTCCACTCTCTGCATGTCTTTTTGATTAACCTTGGTTACCCTTTTGGTTTCTTCCCCTTCTTCGAAGAGGATATTTTTGAAATAAAAACACCCCTCGGGCACCGGCGGCAGATAGCCTTCGGCCCGGCTGATATCGTCCTTGCCGTTGATAGCAGTTTCCTCAGCTATCTTTTTTAATATATCCATATATTCTTTGGTTACATAGTATTTCTCATTATAGCGCAGTCCGTTTACCCCGGGTCTGCCTATTACTCTCCGGGACTGCTCTCCTGCCATGGCTGAAGGTTCAAAGCTGGATACAACACTTATAAGGGCTGCCCTGCCGCTTAAGGTGTCCAGGTAGGCAGGAGCCGCTGCTTCTCCCAGGTTCCTCCCTACGCCTGAATTGGGAAAACCATATTTATTTACGGCATCAAGGGTCTTCAGAAGCCCGTCATATGAAAAGTCCATGGTATGATTGTTGGCAAAGGTTAAAATATTGAATCCGAATTTCCGGGCATCCTCTAATACTTCAGGATCCGTTCTCAGCCAGGAGCCTCCGCTGAACTGGGAAGCAAAGCAGTCTCCCCTGTTAAGGGTGGTTTCCAGGTTGAAAAAGCGTACATCCCCTTTTTTTATGTATTGGGACACTTCCCTGAAACCTTCATATTCTCCGGGAAGCCTCCGCTGTATCAACATATCCCCAACTGCTGTAAACTTCATGATAAAACCTCCAGTTTTTTATTTTTAAACCTGAAAACGGTTTTTGAGCTTTCTTGTACTTATGCCTTTACATGAACACTTCCGTCCTCGTTATAAGTGAGCATTTCCTTATCAGACATAAGCCTGTCGATATCCTTAAAATATTCTTCATAGGAAGAATAACGAAGATTCTTTTTAGCCAGTACCTCCTTAGCTTTTTCGGCGTTATTGGAAAGCAGCAGCTGAATCGTGCCCATTATCATTTTGGCCGAATTTACGCAGGCTTCAACAGGATTTACTATATAGTAGTTATTGCCGTGGGTCCTTCCTTCTGCTCCGCCGATATAGGGATGGATAGCCGGCATGACTGCGGATATGTCGCCCATGTCTGTGCATCCGGCTCTGATTTCATCAATGAATTCGATGTCTTCCTCGCTGTCAACGATTTCTTTCATAACCGCTTCAGCAATCTTCATTAAATTCATATCGTTTACAAGAGGCGATGCGCCGTCGCGGTCGGATATCATGACATTCCCGCCCATGCTCAGGGCAGCACCAGCCAGCGCCCGGTTGACTTTGTTATTTACTGAAAAGATGACATCATTGCTTAAACCCCGTACATAGCATTCCAAAGTCACATCGGCGGGAATGGCATTGGCAGTCTCTCCGCCCCTGGTTATGATTGGGTGCACCCTTACGTGTTCCTCATCCTTAAATGTCTCCCTGAGCGCATTAATGGCATTTAAGCCGAGATTTGCGGCATATAAGGCGTTTATTCCATCGTAGGGGTGTGCTCCCGCATGGGCAGCAACGCCCTTAAAGGATATCACCTTCTTAACATTGCCTACACTTCCCCTCGTATATGTAAAGCCTTTTTCCTTTGTTGTGATATGTACCATTATTGCCATGTCTACATCGTCAAAGAAACCTCTGTAGAGGAATTCTATCTTGCCGCTGTAGTATTTAATGATGCCCTGTTTGCGCAGGGATTCCCTGTATGCCATGTCAACTCCCTCTTCTGCCGGAACCGCGCATAATCTGATGGAACCGCAGAGGCCGTCAAGAATGCCTTCTTCCTTTAAAGCTGCCGCTGCGCCAAGCAGGGCTGCACATTGTCCATTATGACCGCAGGCATGAACTGCCCCTGTTTCCGGGTTTGCCTCCGGATGGTCTTTGCAGACCAGTGAGTCCAGTTCGCCAAAAATCAGGATTTTCGGGCCGGGCTTACCGGTGTCCGCATCAGCGTAAAAACCAGGAATATTCCCTGCCCTGGTCAGTTTATAGCCCAGCTTTTCAAACTCCTTCTCCATGTAGGCGCTGGTTTTCCATTCCTTATAGCCCACCTCCGGATTTTTCCAGATATGCCTTTCAGCATTTAAGATTAAATCCTTGTGTTTGTCTACAGCTGAGAAGACCTTGCTAAAATCCACTTGATTGACCCCCTTCTTTATAACTTTATAACTTTTTGTATTAATTGTCCGGAATTTCCACCGATTTCAAGGTATCCATAAAGCTATCCTTATAATAGCCCGGTCCTTTAATTATATCGCCTCTCAGCAGGAAGCCTGTCCCTACTTCTATTTTGCCTCCCTTAATCAAGTAATCCTTGATATCCTGCTGAAACTGAGTTACTGCCTTAAGCTCCCTCGGGTCGCATATATCTGTCTGGAACAGGAATCTGTATACCCCTGACACTGATGACGGCGGCACAGGAACCAGATAAAATGAATCCTGAAAATTCAGTATGTTTGAACCGCTTTTCAGAAACTGCCGGACCCGTCTGTCAAGGAACCAGGTGGTGCATATAATTGCCTTCCATTTATAATCCGGGAAATAGGTGTCAAAGAATTCGACTGCATCCAGAAATGACTGCTTAACCTCATCTTTGTCCAGTTTTCTACCGCCGGGTATATGTATAATGAGGCCCGGGTCCCCTCTTTTTAATACCAGTTCCCATTCAGACTTATCAAGCCTTACCTTCTTATTAAGGGCGTATGCTTCCGGCGATACGGGATTGCCGTATATGTAACGGTCGTCCTCATAATACTCGCTTGTCCAGGCGCCCTCTTTATCTCCCCGGTCCGGATCGGGATATTGACCGTCGGCAGTAAATGCCTGGCCTCCTTCCAGCAGGCACATGGTTTTGTCTGTTTTGCGGCTCCGGTATACAAGGATTCTGCGCTGGTTGTTCAGGAATTCATACTGAAGCCTGCCTATATAGTACAAAACCCCCTGGAAGTATCGGACAGCCCAGGCAAGGTTTCTGTTTCCCCTGCCGGCTTCTTTATATTTATCTTTAAATTCTCTGAATACCATTTCAACGCCGCCGTAATTTGCTGCCCTGATATTCTCCGGCAGATTTCTTTCATCGAAAACCTTAAACATGTTTTCGTACCCTGTAAAAAGAACCAGAAGCGGAATCATGCCTTCAAGCTCGCCCATTACTTTGGACAGGTTGGGCCAGGCATATATGCTGCTCAGATCTTTGGTTACATAGGCGGTATGATACCAGAGCCATGCAATGATTCTTATCCTCTCATTTTCCCTGGCTGTCTTTGCAGCTTCCCTGAACTTATCTTCAATTTCTTTCAGGAAGCTGAATGTTTCCATTAATTTATCTATGAATTCATCTTCCAGGAAAAATAAGGGTTTGTCCGGCCCCGGATATGCTTTAACGGCGGCCTCCCAGTTATTCTTAAGATCATCGGTTAATCTTTCAAATTTAAATTCTGATGCAATTTCTTCCAGCTCACTGATTTTTCACTTGTAACCGGAGTATGGTTCCATTATCTCAGCACCTCCATATTATTTTTTGTATCTTCGCCCACCAGACCGACCAGGGAATAGGTTTTAGATATGGGATCGTATATGTATTCCTTGACCAGCCTGAAGTTTTCTATTTCAGACGCGTTTCTTACGTGATTTCTGGAGCCTGTGCAATGATAGATGTCCCCGTTTCCAATTTGAATATGATTATCGTCCAGGTAGCTGATTTCAATGCCTTCATCTATATATTGCTTAACCCTGGCTTCAAGTTCATATAAATCCACCTGCGGTCTTACATTGAAAGTCAGCACAAACCCGTGTCTTACATCTCCGTGCATCTGGGGATGAGTAAAGCCGTAATCATACTCCAGAATCTTGCAGGTAATGTCTTCAGCTGAATGTGCCATTCTTCTGTATCTTATGGTTTTATATACAATATCCGCTATATCCTGAGGCTTGGGGCCGAAAATTTTCGGACGGGTGACAATAACCTCCTCGCCTATACCAATAAGTATTTCAGCGTTCATATCCAAGTAGGGGTAAATAAGATCGAAGTGTTCCACAACCACCCTTTTATCCTGGGCAATTGCCTGCTTAATGGCATCTGCCAAGACATGAATCTGGGTGAATGCCATTTCAAAACGTATGTCTACATGATAAGTATAACTGGTGAAAAAGCCCCTGTCTATGTTTTTTAAAAGGGGAAGAGGCCTGACGTTTATTCCCTCATCATCGTTGGTCAGTTCAAGGCCGGGAAACATTCCCTTGATTAAGAGAGATTTGCCTGAGCCGGCATCCCCTATGAATCCAATTAATTTATCCAGAGGGCTCAGATATCTCTGGGAAAGCTGATAACCCAGATTAAGCAGCCTTTTTCTGCCTCTGGGGGCAAAATATACTGCATGCATCAGAGTTTCCTGTGCCAGAGTAACAGCCATGCTCTATTTCTCCTTGTGTATAAAGTTGCATATGAGTGCATTTTATCTATATATCAAATTCCAGACTCAGCAGGGGGGCATGCTGCTGGGCTCCGTATACATCGGTTTCACCCAGCCCGCCTGATGCTATGGGCCTCACAATGGTTGCCTTAATGGCCTTTGCCGGTTTAAACTCAATTACGCTTATAACTTTCTCCTCAGGTATATTATATAAACGGGCTATTAATTCCTTCCTAATAAG
>JAAZHD010000225.1 GCA_012510895.1 Clostridiales bacterium | reverse complement strand
ACTGAGGAATTTACACACTAATTTGGACTTGATCGTTTTTGGAAATTATTGCAGGAAAAAACATATGAATGACGAATGTTAACACTACGTTCCAAAAGCGAATGTTATTAACGAATTATTTCGTATTCAACAAATTCAAATTGACGGCGGACGTCAATTAACAGCAAAACAAACACTATTACTACAGATTAATTTCTTGATAAGCAACAGTAACATATAACCCAGCTGGTTCAATCTAACAGTCTTGCCAGGTGGGGTTTTGCATTTATTCAGAATGAGATTTTATTCCAACTTGATAGGAGAGCGTCATGGGAAAAATAATAAATTTTTTTAATAAACAAAAACAAGACGAATATGAAGTATGTATAGTATGTAAGAAGAAAACTACTGTAAAGAGAGAGAAGCCAATAACACAAAGATACACATACATCGAAGGGGTAGGCCAACTTTGTTCAAGATGCTATAAGGAACTTCTAGAGCAAAATGCATTCGAATAATAAGGACGAACTTAGTTTGAGGTGGGATAATGTGCCAAAAAGAGACGATGATATAATGACTTATTACAAGGAACATGCTGCTGCAAGTGAACTGACAAAACCGAAGTATATCGAGTACTCATTTTACGAAGTATTCCAACGCTTTGTAGACATTATTGTGTCTTTAGTAGGGTTGGTTGTTTCCCTTCCTATAATTGCAATATTTGGCATTTTGATAAAGTTAGACACTCCTGGTCCTGCCTTTTACATCCAGAAACGTGTTGGAAAAGGAGGCAAGGCGTTTAATATTTACAAGCTTCGTTCTATGGTTGTGAATGCTGAGAAAAATGGTGCCCGGTGGGCTGATAAAAACGATGATAGGGTGACTAGAATTGGTAGGTTCATTCGAAAGACGAGAATAGATGAGCTTCCTCAGTTTTTGAATGTACTTAAAGGTGATATGAGCCTAATTGGTCCTCGACCGGAAAGACCAGAATTTACACTTGAGTTTAATAAAGAAATTCCTGGTTTTATAGAACGTTTACAGGTAAAACCAGGTATAACTGGTTGGGCCCAGGTTAATGGAGGGTATGATATTTCACCTAAAGAAAAGCTGAAATTGGATATGTATTACATAGAAAATAGAGGTATAAAACTAGATATAGTTATTTTATTAAAGACAATTGGTGTGCTATTTACCGGTAACGGTGCACGGTAAAGGTAAGAAAGGTATGATTCTAGAGGGGGATCGCAGTAAGGCGAAAGAACCTCGAGGACATAATTTTTAAAATAGGAACTATTAATTACTGGCGATTATTTTGTAAAGGCAGTACTTGATGCTTGTAAACGCAACGATTCGCAATAATATGATTATTGGACAAAGATTGTAGATTCAACTAAGTAATTTAATGATATATCCTAAAACTTTCATTGAAAAATGATCGAAGGGAACTGGAAGAATATACTCTACGCGAATTAATACCACGGAGGAAAAACGTGAAGAAAGTTATTATATTATCAAATCATCATGTGTATATGTACAATTTTCGCAAAGAAATAATTGAAAGATTACTTGATAAAAACTATGAGGTTTATGTAGTCCTTCCTTATGGAGAAAAGGTTGATTTGCTCAAAAATATGGGTTGTAGATTTATCAATGTGAACTTTGATGGACGTTCAATGAATCCATTCAATGATTTACGACTGTTATATAGTTATTACAAAATAATAAGAGATATAAGACCGCATGTAGTATTATCATATACAATCAAACCAAACATATATGGAGGGTTAGTGTGTAGGGCTTTGGACGTTCCCTTTATACCGAATGTGACGGGTTTGGGCTCAGCAGTAGAAAATGAGAGCTTAATTCAAAAAGTTATAATTTCAATGTATAAAATTGCGTTTAAAAAAGCTTCGTGTGTATTTTT
>JAAZHD010000224.1 GCA_012510895.1 Clostridiales bacterium | reverse complement strand
TTACAAACTGACACTGGCTGGAAAGGAACCGGATTCTGTTTTTAATATGGCACAAACTTTGTTGTCCGGTGGGGCCATGGATGGAGATATTGCCCTGGCAGAAGCTGCTCTGTCAGCACGCTGCTTTTACCGGCTGGTGGATATTGGGGTTCCTTTTCCTCATAATCGTTACGGAGAATATGTAGGATATAAAACAGATTATGATCCCAGGCAAAGAGCAACTTCTGCCGGTCCCCTAACTTCAATGATGATGACGGAGAGATTATCTGAACAGGTCAGGCAGAAAGGTATTAAGGTTTTTGACGGATATCAGGCAATTGGTATTTTGACTGATAGAGAAGGAAGGAATGCAGTGGGGCTTCTGGCTCTAAATTTGCATGAACTCCAAAATCCTAATGAAAGATATGTATTATTCAACTCTACAAATATAATATATGGAGTTGGAGGCCCAGCTGGATTATACAGTACTTCTGTATATCCTGAGAGCCAAACCGGAGCAACCGGTATTGCACTGGAAGCCGGAGTCTATGGCAAGAACCTGACTGAATCTCAGTATGGGATTGCCTCCATAAAGTTTAGATGGAATTTATCCGGTACATATCAGCAGGTATTGCCTCGATATATTTCTACAAGGCATGACGGAAGTGATGAGAGAGAATTTTTGTTGGAATATTTTCCAAGTACAGGCCGTATGCTTGATGCAATCTTTTTGAAAGGATATCAATGGCCTTTCGATCCAAGAAAAATAGCTGATTATGGTTCTTCTCTTATCGACATACTGGTATATCGTGAAACAGTAATTAAAGGCAGAAGAGTGTTTTTGGACTATACACGCAACCCGGGAGTTGCTGAAGGAGAGCCCTTGAATTTTGAGTTATTGGGGGAAGAGAGTTATACATATTTAAAAAAATCCAATGCTTTGTTCGGAACCCCTATCGAAAGACTGAAACGCATGAACAAGCCCGCCATTGATCTATACAAAGATCATGGAATAGATTTGGAAAAAGAACTGCTGGAGATAGCTGTTTGTGCTCAGCATAATAATGGTGGGCTGGTTGGGAATACCTGGTGGGAGAGCAATATAAACCACTTTTTCCCAATAGGGGAAGTGAATGGATCACATGGTGTATATCGTCCCGGAGGCAGTGCATTGAATTCCGGACAGGTTGGCGGCACAAGGGCAGCTCAATATATAGCGGCGAGATATACAACTGAGCCTATGAAACTGAATGACTTTTGTGCGGCTGTTATGGAATCTGTCTTAAGAAAAATAAACCTGGGAGAAAAGCTCATACAAAAGTGCAGTAAGAACAGTAATGTAAGAGAACTGCGGGAAAGAATCGGGAAGAGAACTTCTAAGGCAGGAGCTGCAATTCGTTCATTGAAGGATATTGAAGAAGCGCTTAAAGAGACTCGGAAGGATTTTGAAGAACTGCCGGAAAAACTGTGTTTGTCTTCAGTATATGAACTTCCCTATGCCTATCAGAATTGGGATTTATTAATCACACAGCTGGCTTACTTTTCTGCAATTAAAGATTATATACAGCAAGGCGGGAAGAGCAGAGGTTCATATCTAATAACTGATATGAACGGACAGTTGCCGGCAGAAGGTCTGGAAGACATATTTCTTTATTCTTTAGATGTTTCCGGTGAATTCTCAAATAAGATTCAGGAAGTCTCATATAACAACGGGCATTGTAAAATTATATGGAGGCGAGTTCGCCCCATTCCCGACAAAGTTGACTGGTTTGAAAATGTTTGGGCTGAATATCGTCATGATGAAATCATCCGTTAGTTAAATAGTAAAGAGGATTAAGCGTATTCTGCGTAGAAATCAAAATAGCAAAGCCAGAGAATGAATATCAAAACTTTAAAATCAGATAGGGGCGAATGAAGCAAAATGGACATAACAAGATTGGAGTTGTCCGACTTATTGAAATCAGATGGTTTCAAATGTTCTTGCGGTAAATTTCATCATACCGATGTTGAAGATGTTGTAATTGGACATGGTGTATTGAAAGAACTGCCGAATTATATAAGAAAACATGGCGGAGAAAAAATATTTCTTTTAGCTGATCAAAGAACCCACAAAGCTGCCGGTAAAAAAACTGAGGACATCCTGTGTGAGCATGAGATCCCTTATGCATTATATATCTACCCCCATGAGGATCTGGAACCTAATGAATTGGCATTAGGTCAGGTTGCCATGAACTTTGATGAAGAGTGTAACCTTATAATAAGTATTGGTTCCGGTACACTGAATGATATCGGCAAGATGCTGGCTAAAATTACCGGCAGGAAGTACATGGTTATTGCCACTGCTCCTTCCATGGATGGATATGCGTCCAACAATTCATCCATGATTTCCGCCGGTATTAAGGTTACCATACCAAGCAAAAGTCCGATTCTTATCCTGTCAGACTTAGATGTTGTCTGCCAGGCGCCCGTGAAGCTTCTGCAGGCAGGATTGGGCGATATGCTGGCAAAGTATATTAGCATATGTGAATGGAGAATATCACATCTGATCAATAGCGAATACTATTGTGAACAAGTTGCAGACTTAGTTCGGTCAACTGTGAAGAAATGCCTTCAATCTGCCGGGGATCTCCTGAAAAGAGATTCCAAGACCATAAAAAACATTATGGAAGGGCTGATTTTATCCGGCATTGCTATGAGTTTTGCGGGGATTTCCCGACCGGCATCCGGTGTGGAACATTATTTTTCCCACATTTGGGACATGAGGGCACTCGAATTTCAAACGAATAGCGATTTTCATGGGATACAGGTAGGAATAGGTACTGTATTGGCATTAAAAGTCTATGAGCATATTCCGGTTTTGCAACCCAATAAAGAAAAGGCACTGGACTATGTTGCCAGATTTCAATATGACAAACATAAGAGTTTTTTAAAGGAATTCTTAGGTTCCAGTGCTTCTAACTTAATATTATTGGAGCAAAAGGAAGGCAAATATGATAAAACCAAGCATTACTTAAGATTAGAGCGCATATTGGAGAATTGGAACGAAATTATTGATATTATAAACCAGGAATTGCCTGATCTGTCTGTCGTGCAGGAACTGCTGCAAACAGTAGGAGCGCCTATAGATCCGGCATTTCTGGGATTTTCTCCGGAATTGGTCAAAAAAACGTTTTATGCTACGAAAGACATTCGGGACAAATACAGTGTGAGCCGGCTTTTGTGGGATATTGGCGAGCTGGAAAGGATAGCAGATAAGGTTTTCTGATGTAAGCAGAAGCTGTTTTTTATTGGTATTTATTTTTAATATAGAAGACTCCTTAAGGGGAAGGGGAAGATATGGATGAAAAAATATATTCTGGCTTTGGATCAGGGAACTACGAGTTGCCGAGCAATTGTATTTGATCAGCGGGGAAGCATAATAGGTTCAACTTCCAGGGAGTTTAGGCAAATTTATCCGAGACCCGGCTGGGTAGAGCATGATCCTGGAGAAATATGGCAGTGTCAGTTGGAAGTAATGCAAAGAGTTCTTAAAGAGCATAATATTTCCTCGGAGGATATCGCCTCTATTGGGATAACCAATCAAAGGGAAACAGTTGTGCTGTGGGAGCGAGGTACCGGTAAGCCCATAGGAAATGCAGTGGTGTGGCAATGCAGGCGAACCTCTTCCATTTGCGAAGAGCTAAAGGCAAAGGGCTTGGAGAAAAAAATTAGAGAAAAAACAGGCCTGGACATAGATGCT
>JAAZHD010000223.1 GCA_012510895.1 Clostridiales bacterium | reverse complement strand
CCATATCTTCAATAATGTATCTGTTAATGAATACGTCATGAATAATCTTACCCCCTAATTCAATGTTAGCAGCACATCGCCGGTTGACACGGATGCACCTTTTGAAGTAAGAATTTGCGATACGACTCCGTTCCTGGGAGCCAATATCTCGTTCTCCATTTTCATGGCTTCCAGGATAATGAGAATATCGCCTTCTTTGACAGACGCACCCGGATTGACCTTTATATCCAATATGGTCCCCGGCATGGGAGCTTTAACAGGTTCACCGGATACATTGGCAGGTGCAGCCTGGACCGGTTGTGCAGGTGGGGTAGCCGGGGCAGCGGGAGCAGCTGGAGTAGCCGGTGCTGCTGCGGGTTGCGGAGCAGGAGCAGCTGCCTGTGTGGTTTTAACAATAGTTGCTTGTCCCCGTTCAACTTCAACCTCATAATTTTTATCATTAATTGTTACTATATATTTCATTTTTTCAATCCTCCTGTTTAAGTTCAAAGCCTAATATCAGTCTAAAGCCTTGATATACTTAAAATTAAGTTCAGATAGCGGAATCTGCGATTCATCGCTGACTATTGCCATAATCATGGCAGCTGTTCTTTCATCCACATTGATAAGTTTTAATTCTCCTGCAGATGCATTGACGACTGTAACTTCTTCCTGTTTGGCGGTTATCTCGTCAGCAGGAGCATCTTTTTTCTTATTAACAATCAGGTTGAATATTCTGGATTCTAAAGATACTGCGCCGCTGAGAGCGATCAGAACAAGGAAAACTATTCCCAGTCCAATAACTAATACCTGCAGACCCTCAAGTAATGTCATATCTACACATCCTTTACACTTTTCTGATGGAATAGCTGACGGTTTTAGACTTTCTGTCTTCTCTTTCCTTAAAGAACTTTTCAGCTATTTGTGGGAAAGCTATATAGGAAAGCACATCTTCATCAGATTGGGCTAAACTTCCAAGCTCTTTTTTAGTTTTTTCGAACGCAGGCTCAAGGGTGTCAGCAAATCTTGTTGTAATTGGTTTTTCATCTCCCAGGACTTTTTTGACAAGGTCCGGATCTATTTCACCGGGAGCTTTTCCGTATTCACCCCTTAAGTATGCCTTAATTTCATTTGTAACACTCTTATAGCGTTCGCCCGTCAATACGTTAATGGCAGCCTGAACGCCAACCATTTGGCTCATTGGTGTTACAAGGGGAGGATATCCCAAATCTTTTCTTACCCTGGGTGTTTCCTGAAGAACTTCTTCCAGTCTGTCTAGCGCATTTTGCTGCTTTAGCTGTGAAATCAGGTTAGAAAGCATTCCTCCGGGGATCTGGTAAACAAGGGCGTCGGTTTCGGTTCCCATTACATAAGGATTCAATACTCCTGTTTTAAGGAATTTTTCTTTAACGGATTTAAAGAAGTCGTTTATCTCTTTTAGCACGTCTTCCTTAAGACCTGTTTCATAACCAAGCTGCTTTAAGGCATAGTTCATAGTTTCGGTGGAAGGCTGAGACGTTCCTCCTGAAAAAGATGATATTGCAGTATCAATACCGCTGCAGCCTGCTTCTATTGCCTTGAGATAAGTCATGGGCCCGAGACCGGTAGTTGAATGGGTATGTAGTATCAGTGGAACCTTTACTGTTTCCTTTAATGCCTTAAATATATCATAGGCTTCTTTTGGTCCCATGATACCGGCCATATCCTTGATACAAATCGAGTTAACGCCCATTTCTTCAAGGGTCTTACCCATTTTTGCATAGCTCTCAAGGTCATGTATGGGGCTTATGGTGTAGCAAATAGCGCCCTGAGCGTGTCCGCCCCATTTAATTGTTTCTTCCACGGCTACCCTGATGTTCCGGAAATCGTTTAAGGCGTCGAAAATTCTAATAATGTCCATACCGTTTTTGATGGCATATTCGACAAACTTTCTTACCACATCATCGGGATAATGCTTATACCCCAATATATTCTGGCCTCTTAACAACATTTGAAGCTTTGTTTTTTTGACCTTTGATTTAATTTTCCTCAATCTCTCCCAGGGATCCTCGGATAAATATCTCAGACATGAATCAAAGGTTGCGCCTCCCCAACATTCAATAGAGGCGTAGCCTGCTTCATCGATTTTCTCCAATACGGGTTCAAAATCTTCGAAGGGCATCCTGGTCGCAATCAGGGATTGATTGGCATCTCTTAACACGGTTTCTGTAATGTTTACTTTCACGGCTGTCTCTCCTTTCGGTATATGATATATGGCATAGTTAATTTTTTAACAAATTAATATAATTTTTCATTTTATTACAATTTTCATTACTATCATTGAGAGTTATAAT
>JAAZHD010000222.1 GCA_012510895.1 Clostridiales bacterium | reverse complement strand
TCTATACCCCTTAAAAATGGCCGTTTTAAATACTCATTAATTGCTGTTATTTGCAGACTTGACACCAGTGACAGGTGGAATAGCCTATGGATAGGAAGATTGGCTTGTCCTCCGCTTTTGTTTTTTCAAAGGCTTCATCGCACCATGGGTACCAGTCTACCGGGTTATATGCGTGTTGTAATAGATATGGAGACTTTTCATGGATCAATCTATTTTGAGGTTTATCTGTCATCTTCATTAAACTCTATCCCTTCATAATACATTTCTAGTATTATACCCTCAAAAACTTACTTTTTATCCAGATATCCAACTCCCAAGATATATAATACTAAAAACGACCATAAACTCCTTAACACCCGCTTACGACCATAATTTTATATTACACGCATTTAATACAAATAAAAAGGAAACTGCAAAGCCCAATTTTATTGCTTTATAGTGTAAAAGAACAAGTAGTAATATATTTTTTAAATCTCTGATAGAATTACACTAAGGTTTACCAAGCTCCTGTTACTATATTATTAGAAGCAGAAAACAAAGGTAGTGAGAAAATGGAGAAACAGACCTTATTCGCAAAGATTACAGATGAGTATTCAGCAAAAATCTTAAACTGGGCAATTAAAAAGACTGGTATCCGTCAGGACGGTGAAGATTTAGCACAGGAAGTCATATTGCAGGTTTTGTCCTGGGAGCTTTCACTTGGTGGTTCGGGAATGATGCCTGCAAATCCTGATACTAACAAGGTTAATGAAAGTCTGATAAAGCAAAGTATCTGCTTGCTTTGCTATAAGGATGGCAAGACCCTTGATGAACTTGCAGAATTGACTGGCATTCCTAAACCATATTTGGAATTTGACCTTGAATGGCTCGTCAGGCGTGAATTCCTATCCCTTAATGGCAAAAAGTATAATACTACATTCCCAATTGTGTCCCAAAAGCATTTTCAAAAGAGAGGAGCCCTATATCAAAACACACGCAGGGATTATATTGATAGAATAATTGAATACCTATGGAGTAAAGAGAAAAAAATTAGATCACCCAATTTTTATGGTTCAGATTTTCCAACAGAAAAACTCATGTAGTCAATTATTATGATGTTTACCAGCTATGTGAGTCGTAACAGTGAATTGCTTCTAGAACTAAAAAAGCGTGACAAACGTGAAATTCGGCCAGATGGCAGGAGATATTATATCATGGCAGTTGACTGTTCTGATAATCAGGATATTGACAAAAACGGTTTCTTCAAACCAAAGGGTTGGAATGATTTTTATGGTATATGTTCAGACAGTTGTGCAACCAATGGTTTGTATGACCGTTATTATTGGCTTGGTGTATATACTTATTCCAAAAAGGAATATCATCCAGAAATTATAAATATCAACAACAAGTCTAATCAAGCTTTGTTGCACAAAATGTACTGCAGTGTAATTGAGCCAAACTTCAATATCGTCAGCCTTACAAATGATGAAAAAGAAAAGCTTGCCGAAGCCGTACGGGATGGTTTGATTACTAAGACTGACGGTAATTATAAACCAAACTTTGTCATTATGACGATAGATCAGTTATTAAAGCTCCAAAATGATATATTTGCGCCGCTTCTATTATCAATAACACCTAAAATTAAGGAACTGGCTGAAGTTTTCAAAGAGATGTACAGGTCTGAATTTCCTAAAACAAGTCATGATTATATCGATTATCATACTTATATGGATTTATGGGATTTCGGTATCTTCACCTTAATGTTTGCGGCAGAAGATGGTAAACTTTATCTGCCTGAGACGCCGGATTTTGCTATATATCCGGCTATATTAACCCTTATTCATCCAAGATAAATCTATTTAGCCCAACCTTTAAATTTGGAAATAGTCTTCCATGGAATATAGCAAATACTTCTTTTAAAATTATCAGTAATATTTTTCAAGTTTGCTAATTGATAAGAGCTATACAGTTTGCTCGCTTTATTTCCTCATCATATAAAAATCCCTCTAGATTCAATCTTCTGCTTTCTTGTATATTCTCTTCATATCTGAAACGGAAGTTGAAATTATTTCTTTAAGTATATCCAGGTTGACATCTTCAAGTTTCTTTATATACAAACAGGAACCCGAACTGATTTTATGCTTGCCCAGTTTTTCAAGTAAGTGACTGTAATTGTTTACTCCCGGCATAATGTATATCACAATATGCTGTCTACGTGGTGAAAATGCAATCAAAGGCCAATCCCCCTCTTGTTTGCTTCGCTCAGACTTGTAATGATAAGTGCCATAACCTATCATATTGTTATTCCAAAGAACCGGCTCTTCATCCAGTACGCTATCAAAAACCTTTCTAAGCTCCATACAATCCAATTTTCTTTTTTCCGGCTCTATATTCATCAGAAATTCATTAATACTCAGATCAGTAGGTTTTGTTTTTATTTCGCTCATAATGTCTCGCCTCATATCATTGTTTCAGATTTATACGGCTATTATATCATTTATTCTTTTACTCGTATCAGCAAGTTTTAAAGTTGACTTCTTACCTACTTCTGTCTATACTAATGAATTAAAGGTTGTACAATTTCATAATAAAAATCGATAGAGGCGCGGTCTGTACGAGTAGTCTGTTATAAATGGCTTGGCACAGTAACAGATGAAAAGACATACCGCCGAAGCGGCAGGCTTGCCAAGGGGTGCTGTCGCTGGGCTGATGCAGAATATGTATCAGACTGTCACTGATGCTGGTGGAGAGCTATCGAATGTTTTGTCAAAAACATAAGGCCTCTCTATACCTTATGTTTTTTTGTTATTGACAG
This sequence comes from Clostridiales bacterium, assembly GCA_012510895.1. Classification (GTDB taxonomy): domain Bacteria; phylum Bacillota; class Clostridia; order Caldicoprobacterales; family DTU083; genus JAAZHD01. Next base: position 181 of record JAAZHD010000222.1, on the reverse strand, counting down.
GACATGTTTTTTGCCAGACATAAAGCCCTGATACATTCTCTTGAATCTATTAATAATTAAATAGATTAACATTAAATAATAAAATAGGGGGTTTATTATGAATCGAAAAAAAATACTAACAATGCTGGTGTTCATCGCAATAATGCTATTGGTATTCGCAATACCGGCATTTGCTGAGGGC
>JAAZHD010000029.1 GCA_012510895.1 Clostridiales bacterium | reverse complement strand
GATGGGCGCTCAGCTCAACGGCTTCCTTATATACCCCTTTGAAGTATTCTGCGTCCTTATGATCATCTTCACATAACTCTATGCTGATATGGGTATTGTTTGCATCTCCGCCGGCATGCCAGCCCCGGTGGTTCCATGGCAGGGTCTGATAGGAGGCAATTGAGCCGTCCTTTAACTTTCCGATAAAGGCATGGACGCACACCGACTTCCCGCCGGGTCTGTCTTGGTTCCAATGGTTATTATAAGGGTTTATGCCCAAGTATCCGTCATCCGGTCCCACATACCTTCTGAGATTGGGGTTATTCACGCCGGTGCTGTGGATCATGATGCCTTTGGGCTTAATTGTTTTGCCTGCCTTATAGCATGCATTTTGAGTTAATATAAGTTTTCTCAGGTTTATTTTATTCCCTCCTTTATGACAAGTGAAATAATCTATACTATATATAAATATTTTTGTATTTCTGAAAATGGGACACATTACGATAAAATAACAGAAAGAAGGATAAGACTTATGTTGAAAATCGGAACAGCTTCACAAAGATGCGGCTGTATTGGCTGCTGAAAAAGGAATATCCGCCCTGGTGGAAAAACCCATGGCGGCCAGCTCCCAGGATTGTAAAGCCATGATAAAGGCAGCTGAAGAAAATAATGTGAAGCTTATGATCGGCCATATACAAAGGTATTTTTCCAGTAACAGAAAAGCAAGGGAGATAATAAGATCAGGCCAGCTGGGCAGGCTGGTGTCAATCACAGATACCAGGAATGTGTACTACTTTCATGATAAGCGGCCCGGATGGTTCCTGGACAAGGAGATGTCCGGCGGGGGAATATTTATTAATCTCGGTGCCCACTGCCTGGATAAGATCAAATTTGTCACTGACAGTAAAATTAAAAGCATAGCAGGAAAAGCCAGCTATTATGAAGAAAGATTCAATGTAGGAACCCACTATTTCTTTACCGGCGGCGCTGTTAAGGTGGGCAGTGAAGGTTTCCTTGTAAGCAGGGAGGATGGCCCTTTTGAAAGAATAGAACTGGAAAGCGACGAAGATGCCTTCTATTTACAGCTGAAGGATTTTACAGATTCTATAAAAGAGGATAAGGAGCCGGAAATTCCCGGAGAATACGGTCTCGAGATTATTGAAGCCATAGAGGAAGTTTACAGGGGAATTTAACTATTATAAGATGAGAGGGAGGATAAATATGTCTTTTAAAGTTACATATGAGAACAACAAAATGATTATACCCGAGATATCCTGCGGCTGCGGGTTTTCCCATGCGATACCCGATATTGATGTCTATATAGGCAGAGGTATACTGCCGGAGTGCGCAGGGTACATCCGCAAGCGGAACATGGGCAATAAGCTGGTTCTGGTGGCAGACAATATTACATATGAAGTTGCCGGCCGTAAGGTGGAAGAGATACTTAGGGAAGACGGTTTTCAGGTTACCCTCTGTCTTCTTGAGAGGGAGGAGGAACTGAAGCCGGATGAAACAGCTCTCGGGGAAGTTCTTCTGGCCATGGATGCGGATACGGATTTTTTGGTTGGAGTCGGCTCCGGTTCTGTTACAGATATAACAAGGTATGTTGCGTTTAACACAGGAAGACCCTTCGTAATTGCCGGTACTGCAGCTTCTATGGACGGGTACACATCGGTTGTTGCTCCGCTTTTATTTAACGGTCAGAAGGTAAACAAACCTTCAAGCTGCCCGGTTATAATCATCTGTGACATTGATGTTATGATGACAGCTCCCAAACCCATGTTTGTTTCCGGTGTGGGTGATGTGCTCGGGAAATATATTGCTAAAGCCGACTGGCTTCTGGGGCGAATCATAAATGATGAAATTTACTGCCCTGTCTGCGCAGACATTATTACACAAGCAGTTGATAACTGTATGAATAATATTGATATTATAAAAAACAGGACGCCTGAAGGCACAAGAATCCTTATTGAAGCTTTGATTCTTGCAGGAATTACCATTCTGATAGTAGGCAATACAAGGCCTGTGGCATCCATTGAACATAACATGGGCCACTATTGGGAGATGAAAAAGCTTGAGCGCAAGGAAGAAACTCCTTCTCACGGAATAGCTGTCGGGGTCGGAACCGTGTACTCCCTGAAATTTTTTGATTATTTCTTTAATCTGGATCTGTCCCGTATTGATAAGGAAGAGATCAGGAAAAACCGCCTGACCCGGGAAGAGCGGATCAAGAAAATGAAAGAAGGCTACGGAGAGAAAATAGCTGAAGCCATTATGCGGGAGAACCCTGAGGACTTTTTGGACTGGGAAGAACAGGAGAGAAGGATAGACAGGGTTTTAAGTCGGATGGATGAAATTAAGGATACCCTTAAATTCCTGCCTTCAGCAGAGGAAATGATCAAATCCATGAAGGAGCTTGGAGCACCCGTATCAGCATCGGAAATCGGCATTGACCAAGAGCTTCTCAGGGATACCTTCCATCATGCAAAAGACTATCGTTCCCGCTATACGGTATTTAAGACCCTGGATGAGCTTGGTCTCTTAAATGAAGCAATAGAGAAGATTCTGTAACAGCGCTTACTGTAAAAGACAACTTTACCTTTTAATCATTAAATAAAGCTGCAGAAGGGGAAGAAATATGCTTGATAATATAATAGTAGAAAAAGGTATAATCAAAAATCATCTTGGAATTGAAAGAGACGGGGATTTTATAAAACCCATACGTTTTACAAAAAAACAGTTTGCTGCTTATTCATTAACTGAACCCTTGGCTGTAAGAAGCAGATGCATGGCGGGCATCTGCCTTGATATGATAACCGATTCGGATTTCGTTAGGTTTGATTATGTTGTCAAAGGCATTGTCCGGAACTGGATTTACTTTGATGTGTTTCTCAATGATGTGTTCGTAGAAAGCATAGGCTCTAACCAGGTTGATGAAGGAGAATATACATTTGAGTATAGAGTTGAAAGTAAAGCAAAAGAGAAAAATCAGAAAAACCGGATAACAATATACCTCCCTTATAACATAGATCTTTCCATGGGCAATTTCCGGCTTGCCGAAAATGCCTTCATATCCGGAATAAAGCCTTATGATAAAACACTTCTGTGCCTGGGTGATTCCATAACCCAGGGCATGGACGCACGTCATCCTTCCTGCATCTATCCGGTACTGCTTTCAAGGTTTCTTAAAATGGAGCTCTTAAATCAAGGCGTTGGAGGATATGTTTTCAACAGCGACAGTCTGGATGAAAATTTCAGTTTGAAACCGGATATAATTACTGTTGCATACGGTACCAACGACTGGAGCAAATGCAGCAGTCCTGAGGAATTCAGGCATAACTGCCGGGATTACATGGAGAAGCTGGTAAGCTTATTCCCTGATATCGATATATATGTAATGACGCCCTTCTGGAGAGAAGATCTTAATGAAATGCGGGATGCAGGCAGCTTTTATGATTTGTCCGATACTATTAAGGATGTGTGCCGGGCTTATCCCAAAGTGGTTGTGCTGGACGGCCTTGAGCTCATACCCCATCTGCCCGCTTATTTCGGCGACAAGTGGGTGCATCCATCTGATGAAGGTTTTAAGGATATAGCCCTTAATTTTCTGGCAAAGACCAGGTTGTAAAGGGGTAGAAAGTATTGAGGAGTACCATTAAGCGGTTTAGGGTAAAAATGATTTGTCCTAAGCTTGACAAGGCAAAAATATTGGATCTGGCTGAAAAGTATGTGATTGATGACCGGTTTATCATAAGGAATTATAAAAAGGGTGAGGAAATCTTCTGGGCTCAGGTTGAAACCGCTGCAGGAGAATTCAAAACTGAGGAAGATGCCCTTGCCCACTTTGAAAAGGAATTTGGTCCTTACAGGGATGAAATGGAAGACAGGTGCTTTTTTATAGAGCATAAGGAAAGCGGCAGGGTGATTGGAACGGCAACTGCCTGGTACAATAATGATTTCAAAGGTGAGAACTATGGGCGGGTCCACTGGGTTGGAATCATGCCGGAGTTTCAGGGCAGGAAGCTGGCCAAGCCCTTAATGGCACAGGTTATGGTCTGCCTGGCCATGTCTCATGATAAGGCTTATTTAACCTCTCAGACCACGAGTTATAAGGCAATTAATATGTACAAAGACTTTGGTTTTGAACCTTTGATAGAAGATGAGGATGCAGCCAGGGCCTGGGAGTACCTGGAGGACATTCTGGCCCGGTATTCCGGGCAGCGGTGATAAAGCTGAAAATTTTTATTATGGAAGGTGGAGAAGCAATATGAGCCGTTTATTCAGGCTGAAGGAAAAACTGAAAAACCGTGAGCCGGTTCTTGGCACAACCATAACCGGTGTTAAATGGTCCGGGCTGGTTCAGAAAGCTGCCCAGTATCCTTTGGATTTTATCTTATTTGATTTGGAACACGGAACCTTAAGCATAGAAGGAATTGAGGAGTCCCTGAGGATATGCCGCCTGACTGATTTACCTTCCATAGTACGTGTTCCTGACTCTGTGCCCAACATAATATCCAAAACCCTTGACATGGGAGCAGACGGTCTTCTTCTTCCCCGGATAGAGAAAGCTGAACAGGTTGAAATTGCTGTCAGGGCAGCCAGATACTTTCCCAGGGGCAGAAAGGGATGCGGAGGCTTTTCCAATTTCAGGCCGGAAGATGAATCAAGCACTGACAGGTACAATGATAATCGCATGATTTTCATCCAGATGGAGTCTGATGAAGGCCTGAAAATGCTGCCTTCCATACTTTCAAAATTCAAGGCAGAGCTTTCAGGCGTTATTATAGGGCCCTATGATGCTTCTATTATGTACGGTACACCTCTTAACATAAAAAGCGACGTAATTAAGAATTTCATAAAAAAGGTATTTTCAATCTGCCGGCAGGAGAACATATCATGCGGCATTTTCGTGGATAACCGCTCAATGATACAGGGTTACCGCGAATTGGGCGCCAATATATTCTGGGTTGGATCCGAGATCTCTTTTATATGTGAAAGTTACGCAGCTCTATGTGAGTCATTTAAGGAAGCAATAGAAGAATAAATTACCTGGGGTTGTTTTTATGATCATATTAAAAGGTGTATATACATATAATATTCCTGATACAATTACTAAGGGCATAGAAGGAGTCAGGCTTTTTCCCATATCTGAAAATCTTGCGCCTGATGAATTTCCTGATCCTGAGTCCGTTACACTTTTGATAGCAAGGCAGGGTGCAGTAAACAGGCTGCTTAAGATATTCCCTAATATAAAGTGGCTGCAGCTTTTAAATGCAGGTTATGAAAAAGTTGATTTAGAGCTGCTAAAAAGGCGAAATATCATCTTTACCAATGCAAGCAGCGTATACTGCAAAACCATAGCAGAAGACGTTATTGCCAAAATGCTGATTCTTGCCCGAAATTATCCTGTCCATTTTGAGCAGCAGAGGCAGAGTTTATGGCCGGATGACAGCATGCTGCCGAATATGAATATAGATCTGGAAGGCAAGACAGTTGGAATTCTGGGTGCAGGGAATATAGGCCGGGAGATCGCAGTTCGCGCTCAGGCCTTCGGCATGACTGTTATAGGATACGATCCTTATGTAACATCTCAAGCAGGGTTCAATAAGATATACAACAGATACCCGGAGCTGGAACAGGTATTGAAAATGAGCGATTTTTTAATTACCTGTCTCCCTGTAACGGATGAAACAAGGGACATTATGAATGAAGAAAAGTTTAAGATGATGAAAAGAAGTGCCTTTTTTATTAACGTGGCAAGAGGTGAAATAGTAAACGAAAACCATCTGATTGAAGCTCTGAATAAAGGGCATATAAAAGGAGCATATATTGATGTATGCAAGGAGGAGCCCCTGCCTCCGGCCAGCCCTGTATGGAAGACAAAAAATCTGTATATTACACCTCACCGGGCAGCCTATGGCGATTTGATGCAGAAACGTATGGCAGGCCTTATAGAGAGGAACATCCATCATTACCTGAAAAATGAACCTTTGGAAAATCTGGTTCATTTGTAAAATATCAGGAATCGACAGCATTATATCCTTTTTAGGTATTTTTCAACTTTTTTCTGCAAATTTGCCTACTTTTGGAGTTTTTCATTGAGTCAGGGATTGGGTTATGTTATAATGGTACAAGTATACAAAAAAGATTGGTGCAAATAAGGCTGTGCAGCGAAAGGAGAGGATATAATGCAATCTTTTATACGTAAGCTGACTTTGGTAATGCTGGATGTATTCCTGCTGACAGTGGCCTTATACCTGGCTATTGCCACTAAATTCGGCGTAAAGCTGACAAAATACTATCTTAGTGAGTGGTTTTTCTTGTGGGGTTCACTGGTTGTTGTGAGCCTTGCATGCAATGTTGCTTTTAAACTGTACCGAAGTTTATGGGTATATGCAAGCATAGATGAATTGCTGTATATTCTGTCGTCCGGATTTGCAACCGGTGTATTGTTTTTCGGCGTTACAAAACTCATGCAGATTGATGTAGCATACAGCGTTTACTTCCTGATTGTTGTATATAATACCATATTTCTCTGTTTCAGCCGTCTGGCCTACCGGCTGATGAGGATGTTATCAGCCTCGGCCCTCTATAAATCAGGGCAGGATGTGAAAAAGGTACTGATTATAGGCGCAGGTTATACCGGAGTAGCAGTGCTGAAAGAACTGAGAAGGCATCCGGAACTGGGGCTTAAACCTGTTGCTTTCCTGGATGACGATGTGAATAAGCATGGCTCTCAGATTATGGGTGTAAAGGTATACGGGTGCCGTCATAAAATAGAGGCAGTGGTAAATAAACTTGGCATTGACGAAATAATAGTTGCCATACCTTCTGCACCGCGGAAGATTATTTCAGCAATACTGAATGACTGTAAGAAGACCAAATGCAAGCTCAAGATACTTCCGTCCATGTATAAGCTTATCAATGAAGATATAACCATCAGCAATATACGTGATGTGCAGATTGAAGACCTCCTGGGCAGAGATCCGGTTACCCTGGACATAGAAGGGATCGGCGGTTATCTTAAAGATCAGGTGGTATTGGTAACAGGCGGCGGAGGTTCCATAGGTTCAGAGCTCTGCAGGCAGATAGCCAAATTTAATCCCAAACTGCTGCTTATACTGGATATATACGAGAATAATGCTTATGAATTGCAGCAGGAATTGAAAAAGCATTATCCTGACCTGAACCACAAGGTTTTAATCGCTTCTGTGAGAGATGCTGCCAGAATGGACGCAATATTTGCGGAATACAGACCGTCTGTTGTATTCCACGCAGCAGCCCATAAGCATGTTCCTTTGATGGAGGATAATCCTCAGGAAGCAATTAAAAACAATGTTTTCGGCACCCTGAATACAGTGGAATGCGCAGATAAATACGGAGCTAAGAGGTTTGTGCTGATTTCCACGGATAAGGCGGTAAACCCTACCAATATTATGGGGGCAACCAAGCGGATCTGCGAAATGATCATTCAGGGAATGGACAGAAAAAGCAAAACGGAGTACGTGGCAGTGCGGTTTGGAAACGTACTCGGCAGCAATGGCAGCGTTATACCGCTCTTCAAGAAACAGATAGCTGAAGGCGGGCCTGTTACCGTAACCCATCCGGAAATTACCCGTTTCTTTATGACCATACCTGAAGCGGTTCAGCTGGTGCTTGAAGCCGGTTCAATGGCACAAGGCGGGGAGATATTTGTTCTGGATATGGGTGAACCGGTCAAGATTGTGGATCTGGCCAAAGACTTAATCAGGTTGTCGGGCCTGGAAGTCGGTGTTGACATAGATATTAAGTATACGGGTCTGAGGCCGGGAGAAAAGCTTTATGAAGAGCTTCTCATGGCTGAAGAGGGGCTGGCTCCTACCAGACATGAAAAAATCCGTATTGCCCGGCCTATGGACATAGATATAGATGATCTGAAGAGGGAACTGGAAAAACTTAAGTTCATAGTCTCAGGCCCTAAAGAGGTAATAATTGATTTTGTAAAGGAACTGATTCCCACTTATAAAACTGAAAGTGAAATAGCAGCAGCTGCCGGTGAGAATAAAGCAGCAGAAAAAGTTAACAAAAAGTGAATAATATTCAAGAATAAAGCCCATTTGACAGCCAGGCATTGATTTGGCTGCTTAATGGGTTTTTTATATCTGCTCTTTTCTTTTATTTCTGAGTTTCATGGAGGAAAAGCAGCAATAAAAAGAGAATACTATTACTGATCTTAGCAAATAAATGTTTTGATTTCACTACATACAGTAATAGAAAGGGGTGCAGTATGTTTCAATCAGGCTGTTGTATACCCGGTCATTCCTTTATGCCTGAAGGAGTAGGCGAGATATCTGTTTCCGCCTATGAAGTTTTAAAAACAGGCACAAGGATAATTATGGATAATGGATTTGATTTTGCCGAAGCGACAGTCGGCCTGATTATGGGCCTTGGAGAAGAGGAACTGGAACTTCTGGCAGGCCGTGAAGGGAAGCATATAACGGTTTGTAACAGCTTTATTCCGCCCAGCCTTCCTATAGTTCGGGGAGGCGATGATCTTCGGAAATATGTTAACGAATCCATGCGGCGGATGAAAGTCCTCAGCATTGATACCGTAATATTCGGAAGCGGCACGGCAAGGAGAATTCCAGAGGGAATGAGCAAGGCGGAAGGCATGGAAAAAATAACCGATTTTCTTAAAATGTGCAGCGAATACGGGGATAAATATGGCATCACGGTGGCCATTGAGCCCTTAAACAGCAGGGAAACCAATGCCATAAACTCTGTTGAAGAAGGAGCGGAGCTGGCAGAAAAGCTTAAGCTTAAAAATATAAAGCTTCTTGCTGATGCGTTTCATATGGCCCGTGAAAAAGAGCCTGTTTCCATTCTTTCAGATATTGCCCATCTTCTGGTACATGTTCATGTTTCCGAGCCTGACAGGGCGTATCCCGGCAAACACTCGGGAGACTATCTGCCGGCCTTTGCCAAAGAACTAAAAGCCGGTAGATATAAAGGCGGAATTTCCGCAGAATGCAGTTTTGATGATTTTAAGTCTGAGAGCGCTGCAGCAGCAGCTTATATGAGGGAGGTATTCAAATGAAACTGGAAATAAAAGCCTGCAGGGATTATGCAGAGGAACCGGTATTTATACCGGCCGAAGTCAAAGAAGATATGGTTGTTCGCTCCGCTGTCGCCGATAACGGTGTCCGGTTCCCGGCCCAGAAGGTGGAAGGCGGAATTGTGGTTATTGCTGAGATGAAAAGGGGAGAAACCTTAACTCTTACTCCGGATTCAGAGCCGGTTCTGCCTGATATTGAGCTTAAATCCGATGAAGCAAAGAGCAGCCTGGATATAGTTCTGAATAATGAGCTCTTTACTTCCTATGTTTATGACAAAAAGTTTGCCAAGCCCTACTTGGGTCCCGTTTTAGCCAAGGACGGAACTTCATATACCAGACTGGACTTTGAGACAAAAGAGCATCCGCACCAGAGGTCTGTTTTTACCGGAGTTGGCGATGTAAACGGCGTGGATTTCTGGAATGAACGGGAGAATTTTGGTTATCAGACCCATCAGGGTTTCTCTGATAAGTTTGCAGGTCCCGCATGTGCAGGTTTTACAGCCGATATCCTCTGGCATGACAAGGATAAAAAACCCTTTATGGATGAGAAACGCACCTACACCTTCTATAATCAGAGCAGCAAATGCCGCTATGTAGATATTACCTTCCGGTTTACCGCTTCCTACGGCGAGGTAAAATTCGGACCCACAAAGGAAGCCGGCCCTTTAGGCGTTAGGATTAATGAGAAACTCAGAGCTGACCGGGGCGGGTATTTTGTCAATTCTTACGGAGCTGAGCTGGAAGAGGAATGCTGGGGCAGGGCTGCATCCTGGTGCGACTACTATGGAACCATAAATGACCGTTTATACGGCATAGCGGTTTTTGACAATGAGAAGAATGAACGCTATCCCACCACATGGCATATAAGGAATTACGGTTTGTTTGCAGCTAATAATCTCTTCTTTAAAGGCGGACTTGTAATTCCTGAAGGAGAATCCTTAACCTATCGGTATCGTCTTTGCTTCTATGAAGGAGAGCATCCAAATATAAGAGACAGATTCATTATTTACGCCTTAATGACTTCGCAGGAAGCTGCTGAGTAATTTTCTGCCGGGTAAAAATCCATCTATGTTTAATACCGCCTGGTGGTCTGTAAAAGGTACCGGGCGGTTATTTAGGTTATATAACAATTGTGGAAGGAAGGGATTTCATATGAAACTGATATTGGCAGGTGACTTGGTGCCTACGGAAAATACCAGACCCTATTTTGAACGCAAGGATATTAAGACTCTGTTCGGAGATGTTCCTAAGGTTTTCAAGGATGCGGACAGGGTAATTGTCAATCTGGAATGCGCCCTTACAACAAGCGAGAAAGCCATCAAAAAGTTTGGTCCCAACCTTAAGGCACCCCCCGTTTGTGCGGAGGTTTTAGCTGAAGCCGGAATTACGGACTGCGGGCTGAGCAACAACCACACCCTGGACTTTGGAGAAGAAGGACTTAGAGATACCATGGAGCATCTCAACCGGAACGGTATTCAGTACACAGGGGTGGGTGAAAACGACACAGATTCCCGCCGCCCCCACATAATGGAGATTCAGGGCAAAACCATAAGCCTTATTACGGTTTGTGAGCATGAGTATACCTATGCCCTTCCCGACCGGATGGGTGCCAATCCCTATGATCCCTATCTGACCATGGAAGATATCCGGGAGGCAAAGGCAAAGTCTGATTATGTCATTGTTATGTACCATGGAGGCAAGGAATACTGCAGATATCCGTCTCCCCGTCTGAGGCGCCTGTGCCAGGCAATGGCCAAAAACGGTGCCGATGTGGTTCTCTGCCAGCACAGCCACTGCATAGGATGCTATGAGGAATTTGATGGTTCTCACTTATTATACGGACAGGGCAATTTTCATTTTGTGGGCTACATAGACAAGGAAGGATGGAATGAGGGATTTATCGTAGAACTTGATATTGATGATAAACTTAATATTTCCTTTATACCTGTTACAGCCAACAAAAACTTCACAGGGATAGAGCTGGCAAAAGGCAGCGAAAAGGAAAGGATATTGGCAGGGTTTGAGGAAAGAAACAAGCATCTGCATTCAGATAAATGGCTCAGGGGCTGGGAAAAATTCTGCGAAAGCGTGAGGGAGCAGTATATTTCAGCCATTGCCAAAGCTTATGTTGACATGAATGATGAGCGCAGCAATCATCACTTTGCACATTACCTGGACTGCGAAGCCCATACCGATGTCTGGCGGACCCTGTGCAAAACCTGGCATCATGAAAGGCAGTTTTCTTAAAATGGATACTCTTTATCAAAAGATGGCAGCCGCCATAGAAAATCACCCCAGGCAAAGGATAGAACTAGGTGAGCTCTATGATATGATGGAAAAGGCCCTTACGGATGAGGATCTAAATATCATATCCCTGGATTTTGAAATGAAATTTGAGCAGCTGATCCAGGAGCTTATAAAAAGCGGCCTTCTTGAACCCCTTAAAACATTAAAGCCAAATAATCGAGGCCTGTATCCCAGGTATAAAAGGGTTATGGCCTTTAAAGATAACGACAGGATAAAATCCGAGATTATCGCCTCAATCGGCCGACCCATGGACGTAAGCTATTATCTTTCCCATCCCGAAGATTACCTTAAGGACAGGAAATATATAAATCTGCTGTCTGATTTTTTTAGTAAAAGGTCCGGGTCATCGTGGGTGACCGTTAATGAACGTTCATATGAAATTTTTGGCGATGAAAAATTTTTACGTGGGGATGAGCGCACCAGAAGCCGGGGCGAAACAATTTTACGGAGACTTGGTTTGACCTATGAGGACATATGCTGCAAGCCGACACTGGAACCCTTTTTCTGCTTTGTAAAGGCCGGGCCGGCTGCCGGGAAGCATCGGAAGGTATATATTATTGAAAACAAGGATACATTCTGGTCCTTCAAGGATACAGCATTTCAGACTGAGTCAGATATTGATGTTGATATGGTGATATACGGTGAAGGCAGAAAGATCATAAGCAGCTTTCAGTTTGTAAGTGAATACAGCCTAAATGAAGAAGATGATTACTATTATTTTGGAGATCTGGATCCGGAAGGTATAAATATATACGGGGAACTGGCAGGACACTACAGCACCTGCAAGATCATTCCTTATACAGAGGGATACATACAACTGTTAGCAGCAGCAGAGGGCAGGGAAATTAAAAAGGTTCCGAAAAATCAGAGACTGGATCAGGATTCCTTTTATGCATTTATCAGGCATTTTTCTTCAGAACATGGGCAAAGGATTAAAAAAATACTTGATAGCGGCGGCTATATTCCTCAGGAGGCCTTTTCGGCAGAAAAGATGAGGGAGTGCTTTTTTGCGGGAAAGCGGTGAAGGTAAAAGTATATAAGAATATGCCTTATTGCAGCGGAAAATGGTTTTATCGAGGGATAATTGGATAAACAATAGAAACGAGATGACAGGCGCTATGATGGATAGAGTGAATTATGATCTTTCTTTATTTAAGGATCAGGATCTGTATCTGGAAGAGTTATATGATGACTATGAAGACATAAACCAGGCGGTCATAAGGAATTTCAGATCAGAACTGGATCAGCGTATGGAAGAAATGAAGGTGTTTTCTCCCTACATGGAAATATTAAGACGAAATCGCAATAAGGAGGGGGAGGAATACCCCATTCCTGAATTATGCATGGCTGTTTTGACCTTTCTCTTATATGAAGGCAGGCTGAAATTCAAGGGTCTTCTTTTAAGCGAGATCCAGGAATTTCTGATTAAAACTGTTGAAAAGCTGATGTCAAAAACCTTGTCTAAGGAAGAAGGACTGAGTTTAACCGGAGAAGTTCTGGATGAACTTCAGAATAACGGCGCCAACTTTATTGTGAGATACTATAGCTTTGAGCAGGAAAGATACAGGGAAAAACATATTAAGCTTATTGAGATGAAGCTTTCTGATGACGACGGGAAGCTCTATTATTATATAACAAAAGAAGGCCTGGACTTCTACATGAAAACTAAGGAGTTCCCTGAGGAAAGCCAGATTACCGTTAATCTCCTGCTTTTTAAGATGCAGCTGGAAAAGGGAGCCTTCCAATATGCCTATGATACAATAAGGCGGCTGAATATGGAGGTTCAGCGGAAACTTGAGCGGAAAGAATATATTCTGGGCCTTCTCATGGCCGGGGGAAGGGAAGGTTATTCAGCGTACAGGGAATACCATGAAAACACCATACTTCAGTTTCAGGAGGAAAGAGAGCTCTTTCAGCAGTCGAGAAATATGCTTCAGGACATATTTGAGGATCTGAATACCAAGCTTATTCACAATACCATTACGGATAAGGAAATAAGGGCTTTTCAGATGGTCAAAAGGATAGAACAGGAAATGAGAAAGGCCCTGATAAGCCATGAAACCCTCCTGAAAGAGGCTGCAAATCTGGTAAAAGAGTATGATGAGATCCTGGAAATGAGAAGGCGGACCGTATTTACCGAACGGTTCAACTTCAGCGCTGAGTTTGAAAAAATTGTCGAAAAGGATCTGCCCCCTGAGAAGCTGAAGTATTTGTGGGAGCCCTTAAGCAAACCCTTTATCCGAAAGAGTTTTAATCCTCTCAGAATTTTTCTTCCGCAAAAGATAACCAGGGAGGAAGACTTGAAGGACAGCAGCTTTGAAGAAGCGGTGGAAAAGGCTCCGGTTGAAACCAGGGATGAAATAGTTCAGGTCCGGGTGTCACGGAATTTTCTGTTTTATGCTGTAAGTCTGCTTAATAATCTTTTCCTTAAAAACCCGGCCGGACATCATCCGGCTGAGCGGTTCTATGATAAAAGGGAGCTTGATCTTGAAAACTGGTGCCGCATTTTAGCCCGTGAACATGGAAGCGAGGCTGTGGCAAACGGCGATTTTATTTCCTTTCTCATAGTGCTTAACAGGAGGAAGGAAACCGGTTCCAGGACAAAGCAGTATGGTTTAGGCAGCGGGAATGCTGCCGGCATTTTGGAAATGGCGGCAGGGGAAGAGCTTAAAACCATGGAAGATGTTTTATATGCTGCGGCCAGGAAATGCAATATTCATCGGGAGGGACTGCAGTTGGAAGTGGAATCCCTGGATGACAGAGATATAGAGATAGGCTGGGGAATAAAGGTGACAAATATGAAGTTTCGGGGAGGAAGGCTTGAATGAATGCAGGTATTCGTGAAATCCTGGACAGTTCCTTCGAAATATTCAACGCCCTTTTAGAAGGCCAGGATGTAGGACAGGCCAAAAACAGGGAATTGTATGAAAGGTACAGGTACAATCCTGATATAGAAGAAATGGTGCAGTATATAGTAGATAAAATGGGCATGGAGCTGTATCATTATAATGAAAAGCTTTTTTTAAGCCCCGGTACAGGGAACCGCTTGTTTGGATATTCCAACGATGATCTTAAGCGCAGGATTCCCTACATTACACGAAATGATGAGCTGTATCTTTGTTACTTCATAATAATGGTGTTGATTACCATGTTTTATAAGGAATCAGGCATAGATACACCCATAAATTATGTAAGGTTTTCCAGTCTGGTTGAGGAAGTGTCTAATCGTTTTGAAGCCCTTATCAATATCGAAGATGTTGAAACTTTAAGCCATGAGTATCAGTTTAATTTTGCTGATATCTGTAAGGTATGGACCACCCTTCCGGATGCCAGGGAGGATGCTCAGCTGGGCATACAGCAGCGGGGGAAGAATGATAAGATCTCCTTTACGCGTAATGTTTGTTATTTTCTGCAGGATGAAGGTCTGGCAGTGCTGGACAATGACCGGAACCTAATTTTTCCCAACGACCGCTTTAAAGCAATAATCTACTACTATTACGAAGACCGCGATAACAAGAATGATATATTAGGTTTTGTCAATGGACTGGAGGGCGAGTAAGCAATGCCTCATATGAATAGGATACGCGTGGTGAACGTGGCCTTTAATGATGCCAAATCCTTTTTTGATGACCTGCGCATGAGCCTGGCAGGGAAGTCAACCACCTATGATTTGGAAAACGGCGGAGGTAAAACGGTTTTGCTGATGATGCTTCTGCAAACCGTCATACCCAATACATCGCTCAGGGAAGACAAGCCCCTTAAGAATATATTTATCGGAGGGAAGGACCGAACCTCCCATGTGCTGGTGGAATGGCTGCTGGATGAGGGAATGCGTTATAAGTATATGCTCACCGGCTTTTGCGCAAGAAAAAAAAGAAGCCAAAATGAAGTCAGACTGCCAGGCTTTGAAGAAATCGGCCTGAACCAGGATGAGGAGACAATCAGTCAGGGAATTGATTATTACAACTACATCATATTTTATGATGAGCCTGTGGAATATGATATCTATTCCCTTGACCTGGTGCGGGAAAATGATTCAGGCAAAACCTACATCGGTTATGATGAACTCCGCGCAGAACTTGGCAGGCTGAGGCAGAAGGGGTGCAGCATAAGGATTTTTGATAAAAAAGGCGAATACATGGAGTATATAGCCACGCAAAACCTTATCGGCACGGAATGGAAGATTATCTGTGCTATGAACAGCGGGGAAAACAGCATTGAAAAGTACTTCCGAGAGAATAAAACTTCCAGGCGGCTGATCGAAAAGCTTCTGCTTCCAATAATTGTTGATACAGAAAGGGTGCGTCATTCAGAAAGACTGGAGGAGAGTAGCAATGTTCAGCTTGCAGACACCCTTCTGGAGATCAGGGAAAATCTGGCGAGACTGATGAAGATCAGGGAACATCTTGAAGAATACGAACAGATACTAAAGTTCCATAACCAGATGTTGGAAATATGCAGCCGTTTGGAAGAGCATTTTCAATATGAAGAGCGGCTAAAAAGGCAGGCTGTAAAGGTAAGAAACCTGCTTGAGAGAAGATTGGATGAAATGAGCAGAATGAGGGTTGAACTTGAAACTGCTTTGACAGAAAAGACCCTGAATAACCGAAAAACAGAAGAGGAGAAGAAGCTGCTTGAAATTCAGCTTCTGGAGTTTGATAAAAGCCGGCATGAGTCAGAACAAGAGAAAACAAAAGAGGCTAAGGAAAGGCTGGAAGAGCAGCGCCGGGAACAGGATTACAAATACAGGGAGGCGGGGGCAGAAAGAGAATACCTTCAGTATAAGGAGGCAAGAGTTAAGCGCCTGCAGGCAGAAGCCGGGCTTAATGCCCTGTCACAGAGCCGGAGCGAGCTGGACACGGCTTACAATGAGGCCGGCTGCCTTTACCGGACTGTGCTGACCGACCGGCAAAAGATGCTGGAGGATATGAGAGGAAAGGCAGCTAAGGAAAAGGAGGGCCTGCAGCTTGACGGTGCCCGAATTGACCAGGAAATAAATGAATTAAGCCGGCAACTCGGCCTGGCTGAAGGGGATGAAAGGAATGAATCTGCTGCAGTATTCGAGCTGGAGAAAAAAATAAAGCCTCTTAGGGAATATTTCCAGAGTATGGGTAAACCGGGACTGGATATTCTGATAGGGATTGAGACCTTTCTTTTAGAATCAGAAAGGAAGCTAAAACAGCTGGAAGACAAGAGGTGGGAAATTGAGGCCTCATTATCAGATACCAGGCAAAGCATTGAGGTAGTAATATCTGAAATTGAGGAAAACAGCCGGGAAACAGAGAGGCTAAACTGGAAAAAAACCCCTCATACAGATTTTTTCAAAGGATATGAAGAAGAAAAGCTCAGGCTGGAGAAAAAAGCTGCCCTCTATGACTGTGAGGACTTTATCAAGTGGAAGCAGCGTTTAAGCGAGCTGATTCACTCCAATCAGGAAATATATTTCGGAACAAGGGTTGAAAAGGATGCACTTTCCAGGAAGCTGGAGGTGCTGGAAACCCATGGCTTCTATATTCCCAATGAGGAAATACTGGCCCTTTCAGACAGATTGAAGGAACGCTCTACATTCACACAGACCGGCATAGAATGGCTGAATCGGATGGAGAAAGATAAGCAGGAAGAACTTCTAAGCCGTGCTCCCCTTCTTCCTTATTCCGTTTTAGTAGACCATAATTCCTTTCGGCGACTGAAGGAGGGGAAGCTGGACTTCGGAGGTTTTATCAGCGATTACCCGGTTCCCGTAATTGACATTGAATTTATCAGAGGCAGTGGAAGTCTGGAAAATGAAGATGTGATCTTCCCGGAGGCGGATTTGGACCTGATCCTGTCGGAAGATGCCCTGAACCGCTATCTGGAAAGGCTTAAAAGGGATATAAACAGGCTTGAGGAAAGGATGATTTCACTTGAAGAAAGCTCCGGAACATATAATGATGATTTAAGCGCACTATCATCCTTTGAGGAAAAGTACTCACCCGATATAAGGGCAGAACATGAAAGACTTTTAAAAAAACTGGAAGGCGAAATCCTTAATCTTGGGAGCAGGGCAGGTTCTCTTTCTGATCGGCTGGAAGAGCTGAAGAAGGCTGAGACGGACTTATCTTCCGATATGATCAAAAACCAGGAAGAATACCGAAAGCTTCTGGAAGACCAAGGCAGAGCCGCAGATCTTCATAGGTTTAATTCAGAGCTGGAAGAAAAAAAGAGAGCCCTGGAGGAAGCAAAAAGGTCCAAGGTTGCTATAAATGAAAAGCTTTTAGAGTTAAACCGGGAAAAACAATCCATCCGGCAGCGAAGAGATGAAATTGATGAGCGAATACTGAATCTGACACTAGATATAAGCCAATGCAAGGAAGAGCTGAGCCGGGTTGCAGCTTTTGAGCCTGCAGGAGATTTTGGCTCCATTGATCCTGAGACTGCAAAAAGCAGATTTGATGCCCTGGATGAACAGATGAAAGGCAGAAACCGTCAGGAGGAAGATTTAAGAAGCCAGATAAACTCCCATGAAAACTTTATGGCAAAATGCAAGGAAAACATGGAAGAGCATTACGGCTTCACAGTAGAAATGATGGAGGAGCGGGAAGCATCCGGCGGGATCATAAGTTTAAAGAGCGAAAGCTATGTCCGATCCATTAAGAATAACATTAAAGCCCTGGACGAGGAGATATCTGAAAAACAGGAAGCCTTATTCCAAATGGGGAAAGAGATCTCAAGGATGGAAGCCAAAATTGACATTAGGAGACAGGAGCTGGATGATGAACTTGAGATTCCTGTTAATAATTTTGAATACAAGCATGATATAGAAAAGGCCATAGAGGATGCGGAGCAAATTCTTCTCATGTATCGTGATGAGATAAATATGCTTAACCAGGAATTACAGACTCTAAACGGCAAAATCGGCGATTCCCGGATGGAGCTGGAACGCTATCAGGAGTTTATTCAGAAAGAGGGTATCGTTTATATAACCGATGATACTGCTGAGGAAGTACCGGATTACGGAGAATACAGCAGCTCCTATTACAGCCATGTCAATCGATTCAGAGACTGGGAGCAGAACTGGAGGCGGACGGTCAGAAGCATCCTGGAGGAAGCGGAAGGTTTTTATATCAGGGAGCCGGTAATTCAGTTGAGCAATCTGGAAATTCCCGCCGCTCTTGGAGACTGCACAACCATGATTAACCAGCTGAATGACTCCGTTCAAATGATAAGGGAAAAAATAGAGAAGACTCAGGAAGACATTGAGGTCTTGCAAAGTTACCAGCAGGAATTTGTCCGCAGATGCATTCAGCGGGCGGAAAATGCCCTAGACCTACTGAAGAAGTTTCCGGCCCTGTCCCGGATCGATATTGAAGGAAAGAGAACCAATATGATCAGAATGGATTTTGAAGACTTTGATGAAAAGGAAAAAGAGATGCGGATGGAGAATCATATTCAGGGCATCATCCGTGAAATCAGCGAAGAGAACATAAAGGACAGGATGTATATAGCGGAAAGACTGTCCACCAGAGAGCTTTTAGCCCAGGCAACCAACATGGAAAAGGCTTCTGTCCGTCTGTATAAGGTGGAAAGGATAGCGGAGCACAGCCGATATCTGAAATGGGAGAATGCAGTTGGTTCAGAAGGTCAGTCAAATGCCCTTTACTTTATTTTTGCTGTTTGCCTTATATCCTATATACGGATGCTTTCATCGGTAAATGTGTCTGTAAGGACCAGGAAGGTAATAATTGCGGACAACCCCTTTGGGGCAACCTCGGCAGTCTATCTCTGGGAGCCGATGTTCAGCATTCTGAGGAGCAACGATGTGCAGCTGATTGCGCCTGGCCATAACATTCCCCGGGAGCTGACATCTCAGTTTGAGGTTAACTATCTTTTGAATCAGGATATCCTGGCCGATTCCCGTACCAGGGTTGTGGTAAAGGATGTAAGAGCCGAGGAGGACCTGGATCAGCTGAATTTCGAAAATGTTGAGCAGCTTTCGCTTATTTAACCTTAGGCGTATTCAGTCTAAATAAAACATTTTTTAAATGGAGGTTAATTTAGTGCTTGAACAACTAAAAAGAGAATTTTTAAGCCCAGGCAGTGAATTCACGCCTATACCGTTCTGGTTCTGGAATGACGACTTAAAGGAAGAAGAGATTAAGAGACAGATTCATGATTTCAAGGAAAAAGGCGTGGATGGCTTTGTTATTCATCCAAGGATAGGAATTCCCGAAGAAATAGAGTACTTATCCGAAAGATTTATGGAGCTGGTCAGATGTGCCGCAGCAGAAGCACAAAAACTTGATATGAAAGTGGTGCTTTACGATGAGGGAATGTATCCTTCAGGGTCGGCACACGGAATGGTGGTAAAGTCCAATCCTAAGTTTGCCAGCCGGGGACTTAAACTAATTGAGAAGGAGGAACGCGGGAAAGTTGAAATTTCAACAGCCGTGCAGGAGGATGAGGCTCTTGTGGCAGCACTGGCCGCACGTAAAACGGGGAAAGGCTCCATTGACCCTGATTCCATAAAGGTTTTGGAACCGGCAGACGGGAAGATTTTTGCCGATTTGCCTGATGAGCCGGGCTGGTTTATCTTTCAGTTTATAGAAACCTTTTCCAGGGGACATATCAGGGGAATTCATTTCGGAGAGGATGATGGGGAACCCAATGCCCCGCCTTCCACCGACCTTTTAAATCCTGATGCAATTCAAAGGTTTATAGAGCTGACCCATGAAAAATATTATGAAAGCCTGAAGGATTATTTCGGAAACACCATAATAGGCATTTTTACCGATGAGCCGGGAATTCTGGGCCGGGGAGGAATTCAAGGCCTTATCCCCTGGACATATGGTTTTAAGGAGTGGTACTTAAGCTGCGGCGGAAATATAAAAGATCTTTTAGCTCAGTGGTATGATGTGGGTAGTGAAACTGAACAAAAAAGATATATATACCGGCAGGTGGTCAACAAACGGATGGAAATGGCTTATTACAAGCCGATTTCGGATTGGTGCCGGGAGCATGAAATTGCGCTGACAGGGCATCCCAGCGGCAGCGATGATATAGGCATGCTTAAGTACTTTCATATTCCCGGTCAGGACATTGTCTGGCGCTGGGTAGCCCCTGAGGATGATAAGGCCCTGGCCGGTGCAGACAGCACCCAGGGCAAGTGCTCTTCGGATGCAGCCAGGCATATGGGCAGGCGCAGGAATTCAAATGAGTGTTTTGGCTGCTGCGGGCCCAACGGCATTCACTGGGCATTTTCAGTGGATGATATGAAATGGTATATGGACTGGCTTTTTGTCAGAGGGGTAAACCTTCTGTATCCTCATGCCTTCTATTATTCAATCAGAGGGAAAAGAAAAGAGGAAAGACCGCCGGATGTAGGGCCTAATAACCTTTGGTGGTCTTATTATAAATATATATCCAATTATATTAAGCGGATGAGCTGGCTGATGACGGATATAGTGAATATTACTTCGGTTGCAGTATTATGCGAGGGAGATCACCTTTCCTGGGCAATTGTAAGGCCTCTGTTTGAAAACCAGATAGAGTTTAATTATCTTCAAAAGGAATTCCTTATTAAGGGGAATGCCCGAGCTGAAAAGGGCTTGATTCATATCGAAAAACAGCGCTATAAGGTTCTGGTTATAGAAGACAGCAGCCAGGTAAATGAAAGCTGTAAAGGAATAATACAGGATTTTATAAACCAGGGCGGTAAAGTGATTATATGCAGCGGCGCAGCAGGTCTAACAGGTGCGATTCCTATTAAGAGACCGGAAGAAATTGTTGATGCTCTGGATCTGGTCATTGAGAGAGACGCAGTATTGTCTGAGCCCTGCAAAGATCTCAGGGTAACACATGTAGTAAAGGCAGGAATGCATTTTTATCTGCTTGTTAATGAAGGCGAAAACACCATAGACTGTGACATGACTGTAAGTGTCACAGGTTCAGCCGAGCAGTGGGATGCCTGGAAAGGAACAACTGCACCGGCAGTTATAAAGAGGGCGGATAAAGAAGGCATGGTTATAGCTATAAGGCTTGAGCGCAGGGAAAGCCTGATAATTGCAGTAGATCCCGGTCAAAGCATAGAAACAGAATCGGCTTTTGAGTTAACAGCTGATAAAGAAAGGGAGGCAGATCTTCCAAAGGAAATATTAACCTTAAATACAGGCTGGAAGATAGTAAACTCACCCATTGCCGTGAACATGGAAACTGAACTTAAATCCTGGACTTGCTTCAGCGAACTTGAAAGCTTCTCCGGAACCTTAATATACGAGAACCGGTTCCATATTGATGCTCAACTGAGCCCAGATAAAAGTGTATACCTTGATTTAGGGGAGCTGCATAGTTTTGCTGTGGTTACCGTAAACGGAGAAAAAACAGGTATTAAGATGTGGGCGCCTTTTACTTTTGATATTACAAGGTTTGTAAAACCCGGAGAGAATAGCATACAGGTTGAAGTAACCAATACTTTGGCTAACAGATATACCGATTCAAAGCTTCCGTCAGGCTTAATAGGGCCTGTTAAGCTGTATACATAATTAAATGGATTGTTTATAAAAAAGATGGCGTTATATTCTTTGCCATCCTTTATTTTTATGACAAATATTTTTCTTTAATAATTGCAGCAAAATCTATCATGTCTTTCAAATTTTTCGAAAGAACAGCATACACAATTTCTGGTTTAATGCGAATATAATCATGAACAATTACATTGTATTCATCCATATGGGTTAAACGTCTTACATTTATTTCCTGGTCAACCATTCTTATATTTCCTCCTCCTTTCATCAAGACGCTTGAGAGCTTGATTGTGATAAAGATCATAGAAGGGCTTTCTGTCAAAATATTCTCTTCTTTTTGCAACTTCAAAAGCAACGCGCCTGTGTATATCATTATCAATAATAAGTTTTTTGTTTTGCATGATCTGATGTATAAAATATAAATCTGCGTTTTCAAGGTCGACTACATCTATTTTTTTTTCAAAAAGATCTTCAAGATCATTTGCTATTTCAAGCTTGCGCTCAAAACGTTGTAACAAAGGGATTCCTTTAGTGAATAACACGGCAATATCAATATCGCTGTTTTTCCTGGCTTTGCCTTTAACCAGAGATCCGAACAGGTAAACTGCAGAAATATCCTTAACAGTTCTAAAGTAGTCTTCAATTTTTGCAGAGCATAATACAATATCCATTTTCTCACACCTTGTTGAGATTTATTGAGATGCAAGGTATTGCCATTGTCTTTTCAGTTATACTGAATTGTTGGTTTCATGATATCATAATGCTATGCAGCAATCAATATTAACTGAAAATTCATAATTCCCGTATGTATATTATGCCAATCATTTTCTGTCCCATTAACAATTGTTTTAAAAAAATATAAAATATTTGGGGATATTTGTACCTATCAGTAATGTATGTAAAGGAAAGAAGGCTGCCGATATAGAATAG
>JAAZHD010000028.1 GCA_012510895.1 Clostridiales bacterium | reverse complement strand
TTAGGCAGGACTTCATTGTTTACAGGAACAAACCCGAGGTACATGTCAAGGTAAAGCTTGACTGGCGGGAAAAACACAAGATGCTTAAGCTGTCATTTCCGGTGAATGTAACCGAGCCAAAGGCTGTTTACGAAATACCCTACGGCTTCATTCAACGTCCTGCCGATGGTGAAGAAGAGCCGGGCCAGCAATGGCTGGATGTAACCGGCAGATATGGTGAAAAGGAATACGGCCTGGCACTCATTAACAGCTCCAAGTACAGTTTCAGCGTTAAAGACAATGAAATGAGAATGGTTGTAGCAAACGGTTCCATTTACAATGATCATTACGGGGTTCGTGATGAATGGTGCGAATATATGGATCAGGGGATGCAGGAGTTTGAGTATGTGCTTTATCCCCATGCAGGCAGCCGGCAAACTGCTCAGGTAGTTAAAAAGGCTTATGAATATAATGTAAAACCTGCTGCCGTTATGGAAACTTATCATGAGGGCGATTTGCCCCTTGTAATGGAAGGTATACAGGTTTCTTCAGATAATGTTATAGTCACTGTATTTAAAAGAGCGGAAGATGGAGACGGGTATATTTTAAGATGCTGCGAAACATCGGGAGAAAAAACAGAAACGGTTATCTCTGTTCCAATGCTTAACAGAAAATGGAAGGCGAAGCTGGGGAAATGTGAAATAAAGACATTTTGGATTCCTGATGACACAAATAAAGAAGTTGCAGAGGCCGATCTGATTGAGCTTATTAAGGGCTGATGCCTGCACTTTATTAAGCGGCTGTGAGTGCAAGGACGGGGCTTGTAAAAGTTAAGTACTTAAGTACGCTTTACAAAATGAAAGGGGGAATATTTATGCGTTTGGCTTCAAGATTTAAGATGTATCCGACAATAATAACGCCTTACACTGAAGATAGCAGGATAGACTATAAATCTCTTGAGAAATTGATTGATCTCTTTCACAGAAATGAATGTGATGGCTTATTTGCGGTATGTCAGTCCAGTGAGATGTTTTATCTTTCTGAAGAGGAAAAGTTGGAACTGGCAGCTTTTTGCATCCGCCTCTGCAGGGAAAGGAACATGAAATGTGTCATTTCAGGTCACACCCAGGATACAATTGAGGAACAAACTTCTTATTTAAAAAAGGCGGAGCTGCTGGGAGCCGATGCTTTGATCCTGGTATCAAACCGGCTGGCGGCAGAGGACGAGAATGATCAGACATTAATAGAAAACCTTGATCAGATAATAAGCAGGCTTGATTCTAAAACCAGGCTGGGAATTTATGAATGCCCGTATCCGTATAAAAGGCTCCTTACCCCGAAAATACTGGATTATATGATTCAGACCAAAAGATTTGATTTCATCAAAGATACATGCTGTGATGCAGAATTAATTCGCAGACGTCTTAATCAATTGGAGGGTTCTGGCATAGAACTTTATAATGCCAACTCTGCAACACTGGTTGAAAGCTTTCTGGCAGGCGCTGCAGGTTTTTCAGGCGTGATGCTTAATTTCATTCCTGAGCATTTTATGATGCTCAAGAAATGCTTAAGCACTCATACTGCCGATGGTCTGCCGTCAGAAGCTTTCAATGCGGCGACTGCCAAGTATATAGGCGATTTTATCAGCATGGCCAGTGTATTTGAGTATCAGGGCTATCCCAGAAATGC
>JAAZHD010000221.1 GCA_012510895.1 Clostridiales bacterium | reverse complement strand
TACTTATAATATAAACTATCTTGTACGCCAGCTTGTTAGATGATATAACCAAGTTCATAAGAGTACATAACAATGCTATTGAGCAAAATGCACCGACGGAGTTGGGGTTTGGAAAGATGCCAACCAACCTGCCTCCAAATCCTACACCATAATAGTATATAAGCTCTTCCATAACTTCGTCTTCTGAAGGTAGTTCATAAAAACCATTTATCCCAAAAGCCAACAAGCACAAAGACACTAAAGAAACAATTGTCACGCCAACAATGACGACATTGCTAACTATTCTCATATCGTTCATGATATCTTTCCATGACCGTTTTAAATCAACACGTCCTATAACCATAAATTGAATCGCTGTAGTCACGAATGTTTTTAGATTGTCAGTTAAGCCCTTATCATAGTTAATGATAGTCGATAAACCCATAAAAGCAAAAAACAAAAAAATAGGCACAATATATTTGTTTTGCAGTGCTTTTTTATCTGTAAAAAAGTCATATAAAATAATAGCTGCACCATATAACAAAAGAAAGTAAAAAAGTGGGCTGGTTTTACGGCTAACAATAGGATTTATTTTTAAAATAACTAAAATTGCCCACAAAATTTTAAAATAAATGGTTCGACTTAAAAAGTTTGTTATAGCTTTTTGACCTCGCATACTCACTCTCCGTATCTTCTTTTTTTATTCAAAAATGCTTCATCAATGTTCACATATAGGTTAAAAATTGAGCCCGCTATCTAGTTTAAATACCAGATCCTACAAAACATCCATTAATATATCCTTCACAGTATCGTATGTGATCTCAACCGGATTGTTATCCATCCGTCCTAAAGTAAAAGATAATTCTGCTATCCTGGGAATATCTTTTTCTTGAATTCCAAATGATGATAATCTTAAATCAATAATACCGCTCGCTGTTTTATCTAACCATTCCTGCAGTTCATCAGTACTACTTACCCCCAAAGCATCAAACAACTCATCTACCTCCTCTATAGCGGGCAAATTTATCTCAAAAACTTTGGTAAGACTTAAAGCACAGGCAATACCGTGTTCAATACCAAATATCATAGTCAGAGGATATGATATTGAATGGCAAGTGGTGGTTCTGGTGTTCGAAAAAGCCAGCCCTGAAAACAAAGAACCTAAACATACTTTCTCTCGGTAATATAAGCATTCAGGCTCTGATAACACTTTGGGTAAATATTCAACGATTAACTTCATGGCTGTTTTTGATAGTTCCTTAACCATACAATTAGTTGACTTTGCCCAATATGCTTCTACAGCCTGGCAAAGGGCATCTAGTCCTGTGGATAGGGTAAGACGTTTTGGCATAGTAACCGTGTATTCGGGAATAATGTATGCTCGTTTGGGACATAAAAACGCCGCATCTACAGAGTATTTAGCTTTTTCGTGCATATCCCAAACGGTTGCCCATTGGGTTACTTCTGATCCCGTTCCTGCTGTTGTTGGAACAGCATAAATTGGTATATCAGAAGGATGTTCCAAATAGTCCTTTGTTTTAATACAATGTAACACATCATTCTTGGAAAGCATTGCGTTTGCATTTAAATAATTAAGGCCAACACAAGCCTTAGCCATATCAATTGTGCTTCCTCCACCTATTGCTATTACAACATCTATATCTCTGTTTCTTATTTTACTGAGAGTATTATATACATCCACATATGTTGGATTAGAAGGGATCTTATCTATCCATGTTAGTGAACAGTTTTCACTTAACAATTCAATCCAGTGTAATAATGATAATCTTTTTGCATTTGATGAACTCGTAAACAATACTACATTTTTACCTTTTAGTTCATTTAAACTTGTTTTATAAAATTCAGCTGCAGTTGTCAAAAAAACACTGCTTGGTATTTTTAACTGTTTCATAATTATCCCCTAATCTTAATAATCCTCCGGTATCAATGTCAAAATTTCCTTGATAGGCATGCACATTTCATCAGCTTCTTTTGCCCGACGATTTTTAAGGATGGTCTCAGCAACTTTCTGCATAGCAGGAATTCCGCTTCTTGTCAGTTGGTTTGCGTAAATTACAATATTAACACCACGTCTGGCAAATTCTTCTTCACTTACCGAATTAAAGGTTGTAGGAACTACCACAAGAGGTGTCGCAGTATCTTTTTCCCTGAAATTCTTACAGAATTCAAAAATTTCTGACGGATCTTTCTTTCTTGAATGAATCATTATACCGGTTGCCCCGGCATTGGTATATGCAAAAGCCCTTTTTAAGGCGTCATCCATTCCTTTCTCCAAAATCAAGCTCTCAATCCTTGCTATAAGAAAAAAGTCATTTGTTTTTAGAGCAGCTTTACCTGCAGCTAACTTAGCACAAAAGTTTTCGATACTGTCTTGAGTCTGCGCTACCTCATTCCCAAACAAAGAGTTTCTTTTAAGACCAGTTTTGTCTTCTACGATAACGGCAGAAACACCCATACGCTCAAGTGTACGAATATTATATACGAAGTGTTCTGTCAAGCCACCGGTATCGGCATCAAAAATAATCGGTTTTGTAGTAACATCCATAATTTCATCCACAGTACGCAGACGGCTTGACATGTCAACCAATTCAATATCCGGCTTGCCTCTTGCAATCGAATCACAAAGGCTTGATACCCACATAGCATCAAACTGATATGTTTTACCATCCTGGAGTACAGTTGTGTTTTCAGCAATCAAGCCCGTAATACCATTATGCGCTTCAATAGCATTTACTAAAGGCTTCATGCTAAGCAATTCCTTCAATCTCCCACGACGTATATCGGGCATGGACAGTTGATGTCTTTGCATACTCTCCAATCTCTCATATTCTTCTTTTTGGGAGTAAGGAAATTCGACTAGTTTGCCCCCATACTCTTTTAATATTTCAATTACTTCATCCCTGATAGGCTTTTGAAAACCTGTTTTCCAATCATCTCCGTGTACAACATAGTCAGGTTTAAGCCAACGCAAATTTTTAGCATAGCTTAAAGTATCCTGCGGAACAACCTTTGAGACTCCCTTGATATTTTCGAACAGTTTAACTCTTTCATCGTATTTTAACACCGGGAAACGGCGATAGCTTGCTACAACCTCATCAGTCAAAACACCAATAATAAGCTCACCTAGTTGTGCTGCCTTTTGGATAATAGATATATGCCCTCCATGAATCAAATCGGTGCTAAAACACATATATACTGTTTTGGCCATACTAGAATCCTCCTCAAAAGTAATACATCCATATCATAAAGTTAAATCGGTTAATCTTTCTTTGACTTCGATCAGATCCTGTGGTGTATCAATTTCACAACAAAGTTTATCCTTAAAATCCATGGGATAAATATGGCATTTATGAGAGACTTCGTTAAAAGCATTCTCTGCATAACAGGTTACAAGACCTCTTTTGCAAAATTTTCCAATACTGTCAAGCCATATTCTCCAATCATCCTTATTTAGTTTATAAAGAGGTTGGGCTGCCATAGCATCCTGGAAATATTCAACCCCAACCTTTTCAATCAATCCATTCTTTATAACCGCTTTAAAATCCTTTTCTGGTAACGGAATAGTAGAACTTACCGCCATATTGCTGTTTTGTTGTTCCAAAACATCCTCTAACACTTCATGTTCAAAAACCAAGTCACCGTGCATCATTACAATATCATCATTTAAATATTCCCGCGCCAAATATATAGAATATATATAATTAGTATTATCATATACAGGAT
>JAAZHD010000220.1 GCA_012510895.1 Clostridiales bacterium | reverse complement strand
CATTAGACTGAAGCATAATTAAATTATTATCTATATGAAATATTTTTTGCCTGTGTTAAAATATTAATAAGATTATAAATACGGGAACGGTATTTCCTGTTTTCCGGGGAGGTATTATGATGATTCTTGGCACAGCAAAAGAAATGGTAACGCCGCATGTATTAGTGGCTATGGGAGGATACGCTGCCAGGACCGAGCCATTTAAGGGAATTCATGATGACCTGTATGTAAGGTCATGTCTTTTGAAAAACGGCGATAAACAAATCCTGATTATAAGTTTCGATATCATTCAATTCAACTACTCGCTTAATGAAAGAATACAGGCTTATGCCAATGAGCGGTACGGTCTTGGAGCACAGGAAGTCATCATATCTTATTCTCATACCCATGCCGGGCCCGAAGTAAAACACTACCGTGACAAAGATAATTCCAATAAAGTTTTAGCTGATTTGGAAGATTTTCTTCTGGACAGGACTAAATGCTGCATTGATAAAACATTTTTAAATCTTTTTGAGGGTGAGGCTTTTTACACAAAAGCCTCAGTGGACTTCAACGTTAACCGAAGAAAAAAGGTCGGCGATGAAACTGTTATGGCGCCAAATTATACGGGGATTAAGGATACCGAATTGTGGGTCCTGATTCTTAAGGACCTGGAAGGCAATATACGAGGACTATTCTACAATTATTCCTGCCATCCGGTGACCCTATCTTCCACCCTGTACATATCTGCTGAATACCCGGGCAGAATAAATCAGCTTTTGGATGCTTTTTATTACGGCTGTGTATCAGGTTTCCTTCAGGGCTCTGCCGGAAATATGCGCCCCATGATAAGTGCCAAGGGCGGCAAGTTCCTCCCCTGCAGCTTTGAAGAAGTGGATCAGATGGCATCATCCATTGCTTTGACTATTAAAAATCTTATTGATAAAGCTGCTTATAAAAAAATCATTCCTGTTTTGGATGCCGTGTCCTTTACCATACCGGCGGCTATTCGTCCTATACCCAGGGAAGAGCTGGTTCAATTGTCGAAAGACGAGGGTTCGCCGCTCAAAAATATATATCTTAGAATGCTGGAAAATTATGATAACCTGAATGAAACTGCGGTCATTCATGCCGGGATCGCAAAAATATCCAATGATTTATATCTTGCCTACATGGGAGGGGAAATCTGTTACGAGGTTAAACAGATTGTCAAAAAAGTTTTTGGAGAAAAAGATCTGTTTTTCCTGGGCTATCATGAAGCCGTCACCTATATTCCCACGGATGAACTTATTGAAGAAGGCGGATATGAAGGTCATGATGCACCCTTATGGTCCGGTTTCAAAGGACCTTTTGAAAAAGGGATTGATAAGGTCGTATATGAGCATTTTATGAAATATTTCTCGGTTTTAAAATAAAATACTGAAAATAAAAAAGCTGAATTTTTTTGGATTGACAAATATATATAGATGGCATATAATAGCATAAAGACATATGAATGGGTGTTCATGTGTTAACAAGGATACAGGCCGGGAGGTGAGCTTATGACAAAGAAATATGCTTCCGTTGATCGATGTGATTGTGATGTTATCCATAAGGATGTTATCGATCATGTGAGGAAGGAAATGCCTGAAGAGGAAAGCTTATACGATCTGGCAGAGCTGTTTAAGGTATTTGGAGATTCTACAAGAATACGCATATTGTCAGCCCTGGCTGTATCTGAAATGTGTGTTTGTGATATAGCCAATCTTTTAAATATGACCCAGTCAGCCATCTCCCATCAGCTTAGGGTTTTGAAGCAGGCTGCCCTGGTGAAAAACAGAAGGGACGGCAAGGTTGTTTATTATTCCCTTGATGACGAGCATGTTGAGCAAATTATTGATCAGGGTATGGCCCACATTAATGAGGAGGAATAAAAAGGTTTAATATTATTTTTTGCCTTGATACATGAACAAATGCTCAAACATTCATATGATATTTTGGCATACATGAATAAAGGAAAATGGAGGAAGTATCATGACCGAAAAATTCAGATTAAAAGGTTTAGGATGTGCCGCCTGTGCAGCCAAAATGGAAGATGCCATCTGTAAGCTGGACGGGGTTAAGAGCGCAACCGTAAACTTTATGACCGCAAAGCTTACCATAGAAGGAGAAGACGAAAAAATGCCGGCTATTATTCAGGAGGCAGAGAGGTTAATTAAGAAGCTGGAGCCGGATGTTGTAATGAAGAAAGCTTAAACCGGATATACACGCGCAGCTGATAAAGCTGTAAACTGCTAAAAGCAAAGGGGTTTAAGGAGAATAATATAATGAAAAATCGTATTTACAGAATTGTTCTGGCTGCTGCAGTTTGGCTCGCAGGCATTATAGGCAATTCTATCATAAAAATTATGCCGGGCTGGATGTCCTTTCTCCTGTATTTAACCAGTTACGTAATAATAGGCCGGGATATCTTCTTAAAGGCAGTCCGCAATATTAAAAACGGAAATGTATTTGATGAAAATTTTCTCATGAGCATTGCTGCCATAGGAGCTTTTATAATCGGAGAGTATGCAGAAGGGGCAGCTGTTATGCTCTTTTATCAGACAGGGGAATTCTTTCAGGATTATGCCGTTGATAAATCCAGAAAGTCAATTGCTGATTTGATGGATATACGCCCGGAATTTGCCAATGTGAAAGCGGGCAGCGAGCTAATTGAAAAAGATCCTGAAGATGTGATGCCCGGTGACATAATTCTGATTAAGGCAGGCGAAAGGGTGCCTTTGGACGGCAGAGTGCTGGAGGGAAGTTCTTTGCTTGATACTTCATCCCTGACAGGAGAATCGGTTCCCAGAGAAGTTCAGCCCGGCAGCGAGATACTGAGCGGATGCATCAATCTTACCGGCACCTTAACCGTGGAGGTGACCAGGGAATACGGAGAATCCACCGTAAGCCGGATTCTGGATTTAGTGGAGAATGCAACTGATAAAAAATCCGGCTCAGAACGTTTTATTACCCGTTTCGCCCGTTACTACACCCCTGTTGTAGTTATAATTGCAGTGTTTCTTGCCCTTATTCCGCCGCTTGTGATAAAAGGCGCTGCCTTTTCTGATTGGTTTTACAGATCCCTATCCTTTTTGGTGGTGGCATGTCCCTGCGCCCTGGTGATTTCCGTTCCGTTAAGCTTCTTCGGCGGCATTGGGGGTGCCTCATCCAGGGGTGTTTTGGTTAAAGGAGGAAACTATCTGGAAGCACTGGCCCAGGTGGACGGGATAGTATTCGATAAAACAGGAACCCTGACCAAAGGGGTTTTCAAGATACAGGATATTCAACCAACACAGCATCAGGGGAGAACAAAAGAGGAAATTCTGGAGCTCTCAGCTTATGCTGAACATTTCTCAAATCATCCTATTTCTTTGTCATTGAAAGAAGAATACGGCAGGGAAATAGATGCTTCAAGAATATCTGAAATGGAAGAATTGCCCGGTCATGGTGTCCGGGCTGTAGTGGACGGGAAGGTAATTCTGGCAGGAAATGACAAGCTGATGGCTGAGAATAATATTTACTATCCTCCGGCAGATGCTGCCAGGACGCTGGTTTATGTAGCCGTGGACGGTGAATATGCCGGATTCATAAGGATAGACGATGAAATAAAGGAAGACTCTTATAAGGCAATTAAGGATCTCAAAAAGGTTGGAATTCGCAAGGCTGTTATGCTGACTGGAGACAGGAAGTCTGCAGCTGAGAAAGTCTCCCGGGAACTGGGGCTGGATCAGGTATTTGCTGAACTGCTGCCTGACGGAAAACTTGAAAAGCTGGAAGAACTGCTTAAAGAAAGTCCGCCTAAATCCAGACTGGCGTTTGCAGGAGACGGTATAAACGATGCGCCTGCCCTTACAAGGGCAGATGTAGGTATTGCCATGGGCGGCCTGGGTTCGGATGCAGCCATCGAGGCAGCAGATATAGTGCTCATGACCGACGAACCATCCAAAATAGCAACTGCTGTCCGGATTGCCAAAAAAACGCTGAGGATCGCCTGGCAGAATATTTATCTGGCCATTTCAATAAAGGTTTTGGTTCTTCTTTTAAGTGCATTCGGCATTACCAGCCTATGGGCAGCTATATTTGCAGATGTGGGAGTAACCATAATAGCTGTACTGAATTCATTAAGGGCCCTTTATGTAAAAAACTTGTAGTCACATAAGACAACTTAAAATTGTAAGGTGCGGTCACAGAACCTGTGCATAGGTCTGGGGCTGCATCTTTTTTTTGGTTTAATTTGCCGGACGGGAAACATATCGCAAAAAAAACTTAACATTTGCTTTAATGCTCCGATAGTAAAATATGATGACATAAAATTCGATATATTTCGGCAAAAAATAAAATTCGGATAGCAAAGCTGAGAAGGATTGATTCCATGAATGACACACTTAGAAATGCTTTTTATGAAGAAGCTGATGAATTATTTCAGGAGATTGAAAACTGCATACTGGAGATAGACCGCCTGGGCGCAACAACAGAAAAAATTGATAGTTTGTTCCGGAATATGCATACCTTAAAGGGCTCTTCAGCTGCCATGGAAATCAATGATATGGCAAGGCTTACCCACCATCTTGAAGATATTCTGGGCATGGTCCGGGATCAGAAGCTTACAGTCACCGGGGAAATGATAGACCTGATGCTGAAGTGCCTTGATGAGCTGAGAATCCGTGTGGAAAAACACAGGCTGGATGAACCTTATATAATCCCTGTGGAAAGCTATACAGCCCTGCTGGATCAGCTGAAAACCGGTGATTCGGATCAAAGGACGGTTTCGATAATAAATTCCTTGGGCCCTGGAGAGAAGGAATATATGATTCAGGTTTATCTTCATAAGGATTCCCCAATGAAGGAAGCAAGGCTGTTTCTTATAACAGAAAAACTGAAGAAGGAAGGACAAATCCTTAAGACCAGCTGGGACAGTATTCAAATAGATGATAAGAATGACCGGGAGTTTCATATTCTCTATTCAAGTCATCTGATTGCCGATGAAATTGAAAACCTGATACTTACCATATCGGATATTGATAAAGCGGAAGTTCAGGAACTGCACAGGGACAAGCCTGAAGATCAGCCCAGGAAAGGCAGTGAAGAACTTCAGCCTGTTATCAGGGTAAATGTAAAGAAACTGGATCAGCTGCTGAGAATTGTAGAGGAATTATCCGTGGATAAGGAAAGATTAAAGCAGCAGATGAAAAGAGCGGAAGAAAAATACAGCAGCGATGATGATATAAGATCCCTGAGCACCCTGGTTCAGCAAATTGATTTCATTGTCAACGAAATGCAGGAATCAGTTTTATCTACCAGGATGTATACCCTAGACAGTGTTTTCAACAGATTCCCGAGGATGATCAGGGATTTGTCGCAAAAACAGGGAAAGGATATCCGGCTCATAATGGAGGGAGAAGGCACTGAACTTGATCGCAGCATTATGGAAAGCATCATTGATCCGTTGAACCATATTATCCGAAATGCTGTTGATCATGGAATAGAGTCCCCTGAAGAGAGAAAGAAGCAGGGCAAGGACCCGACAGGAACCATTAAACTTACGGCGGGACAGGAACAGGGCCATATATACATAAAAATAAAAGATGACGGCAGGGGCATAAATTTAGCAAAAGTAAAAGAAAGAGCTTTGAGCAGGCAGCTGGTCACGGAGAACCAGTTGGAGTCGTTAACGGAAAAGGAGGTACTGGAGCTAATATTTATGCCGGGATTTTCAACTGCTGATGCGGTAACCCAGGTTTCCGGCCGGGGAATTGGAATGAATGTTGTGAAAGAAAACATTGAGCGCGTCAATGGAATGATCGAATTAGAAAATGAAGAGGGAAAAGGGCTTGCCATTACTCTGAAACTTCCTTTGACCCTGGCAATCATTCAGTCTCTGCTGATTCGTACACATCAGTACCGCTTTGTTCTGCCTCTGTTTTCAATCATTGAAATTTTCAGGATTAAGGAAAAGGATTATGAGAAACAGATCAGATTTGTCCGGGGAAAAGAAGTTATAAACTGGCGGGGAGAGGTTCTTCCGGTCATAAGAGTATCCGACTTGTTTAATGCAGGTGAGGAAAAACAGAATTCCTTTGTCGGCATTATCATCGGCCTGTCTACCCGAAAAATAGTCCTGGCCGTTGAAGAGATTATCGGACAGCAGCAGGTTGTGATTAAATCCCTGGACAGGTTTATGGGGGAAGACAATGTTTTGGGTGAATTAAAGGGAATATCAGGCACGGTTATTCTGGGAGACGGAGACTTTGCCTATGTTTTGGATGTCCAGACGCTTCTGAACTAAATTAAGCGAAAGTAGAAAGGGTGGCGTTAAGGTGAGTATCAAGGAAGTCATACAGGAGAGGGCTCTAAAGGCGGCTTCGGAATACAGGGTTAAATTTATAAACGAACAGAAGCAAAAATATGACCAGACAGCTGCCAGATATG
>JAAZHD010000219.1 GCA_012510895.1 Clostridiales bacterium | reverse complement strand
GCCCCAGGCAGCATCAAAAGATATGGCAATCTTTTTTTCCTCTGAATAAACCGAATAAATGGGCAGCTCTTTTTTTAAATGAAGGAAGACCCCTAATGCATCATTTTCATTGGCTTGCATTAGAGTAATTGATAAAAGAAGCAGGAGTAAAGTTGCTAAAACTCGTATGATCTGATATTTAGTTAAATATATTGCTTTCACCGAAAACACCTCGGTAATAGTGTATTATCCCATAAGTATGCTTATGACAAAAAATCCCCAGTTAACAGATAAAATGAATTCATTACTGTACTGGGGAAAATAAGACCTTTCTGAAGTATCTTTTAATATGTAAATTGCTTATTAATTGTAATCGCGATAAACATTGACTATTTCGTTATCCATGACTACCATAGCTACAGACTGCCCTTTTCCAGATCTTTCTTCTATAGGGAGACTGTCAATATCCAGTTCTGTTATAGTTCCATCCTTTTGTATTAATTTTATGCTGTAAGGATCTTTACTGTAAAATGCTCCAGCAAGACTTCGGCCATTAGATCCATTGCGGGCAAAGGTAATGGTTTTAAATCCAATACCTCCCCTGCCTTGACGTTCATAATCAGCCAGCAGGGTACGCTTTGCGAAACCACGATCTGTTATAACTGTAAGTTCTCCTTCATCATCTACTTCTTTTGCAAATACCACCTTATCATTTGACTTGAGCTGGATGGCCCTCACGCCTATTGTAGTTCTTCCCATTGGATTGACCTGTCTGCCGTTAAAACAAATACTCATTCCTTTTTTTGTCACATACATAATATCAGATTTTCCGTCAGATATCTCTACACCTATTACCAAATCGTTTTCTTTAAGACGACAAGCCTTTATTTTAGTAACTCTGGAGTCATAGTCTTTCAAATGTGTGCGTTTTATCATCCCGTTTTCAGTATAAATCTGAACGTATAACTCTTTTTTGGTTTGAAAATCAGGTATAGAAATCATACCTACTATTCTGTTTGATCTGTCAAATCCGTTTATTATCTTAGATAATTGAACTCCTTTATCGCGCCACTTTGCTTCAGGCAAATCTTTACATGTTATACTATAACAGTATCCTGTGTCTGTAAAGAAAAGCAATCTATGGTCTGTTGCAGATTTTTCCATAAATTCAATATAGTCCATTCCGGACAAATCTTCTTGATCATCCTGTAGGGAGCGTTGATATGATTTTATGGGAACGCGTTTTATATCTTGGTTACGGGAAAGTACTATTATTACATCTTCCACGTGTATTAGGTCCTCAGTTCTAATCTCAGCTAAAGAGATATCATTAACAATATTTGTGCGTCTCTTATCAGAAAAATTTCTTTTTATCTCCAGTAATTCATTTTTTATTACCTTTAGAAGACGTGCTTCTGAAGATAGAATGGCATTAAGCTTATTAATCTGCTTAAGCACCTGAGCATGCTCATTTTCCAAATTTTTAATTTCCAAACCAGTAAGCTTTTGTAACCGCATATCCAATATAGCTTGTGCTTGCATTTCCGTTAGTTTAAATTCTTTTTTCAGATTCAACCTGGCTTCTTTTGGGTTTTTTGATGACCTAATAATTGAAATAACTTTATCAATACTTTGAATAGCAATAATAAGGCCTTCCAGTATATGAGCTCTTATTTTAGCACGTTCTAAGTCATAATGGGTTCTTCGCGTAACAATATTCTTTTGATGTTCAATATAATGCTCCACTATTGATTTTAAACTCAATTGACGTGGTTTCCCGTCAGCTATTGCAACCAGATTTACACCAAAGGTTATCTGTAAATCAGAATATTTGTATAGATAGTTTAGAATCTTTTCAACATCTCCGTCTTTCTTTATTTCGATGACGGCACGAATTCCATTGCGGTCTGATTCATCACGAATATCCGATATGCCTGTAAGTACGCCTTTTTTTTCTTCACTTAATTTTAAAATTTTTTCTAAATGCTGAGCTTTATTTACCTGGTAAGGAAGTTCAATAATGACCAGTTGCTTTTTTCCTCCTGATAATTCTTCTATCTCAACCTTGCCGCGAAGTATTATTTTGCCTTTCCCAGATTCATATGCACTTTGAATTCCTTCTCTGCCTATTATGATCCCACCTGTAGGGAAATCAGGACCAGCGATTATACTCATTAACTCTTCTGTCGTTGTTTCAGGCTTATCCATAACCATAATTATCCCGTCAATTACTTCACTTAAATTGTGAGGCGGTATATTGGTAGCAATTCCAACTGCAATACCATATGAGCCATTTACCAGAAGATTTGGATATCGTCCGGGAAGCAAATCAGGTTCTTTTAAACTATCATCAAAATTCAAGTGGTATCCTACAGTATCTTTTTCAATGTCTTTAAGCATTTCTAATGCCAGCGGAGTCATTCTAGCTTCTGTGTAACGCATTGCTGCTGCGGCATCACCATCAATTGAACCAAAATTACCATGACCGTCAATAAGTGGATAACGCATATTAAAGTCCTGTGCCATACGCACCATTGCATCATATACTGATGCATCTCCGTGAGGGTGATACTTGCCCAAAGTGTCTCCAACAATTCTTGCCGATTTCTTATATGGTTTGTCCGGTGTCATGCCAAGTTCATGCATTGTATAAAGTATGCGCCGCTGAACCGGCTTTAATCCGTCCTCCACTCTAGGCAGTGCTCGTTCCATTATTACATGTTCAGCATAGGGCATCATAGACTCATGTAAAAGGATTTCCATCGATTTATTAATAACCATATCCGGATTTTGAATGAAATTGTATTGCTTTCTTCTAGCCATGAATCACACTCCCATTTCTTGAAATATATCCTGCCTGTTAAAATTGGCATAGGTGGTAATATACTGGCGTCTTGAATCAATTTTATCACCCATAAGAATAGTAACTAGTTTCTCAGCTTCCGCGGCGTCTTCAATGCTCACCCGGACAATAGAACGTTTAACTGGATTCATAGTAGTTTCCCATAGCTGCTCAGGATTCATTTCACCCAAACCTTTATATCTTTGCAGAGTATATCCACGTCCCATTTCCTTTATGCACTTCTTTAGT
Source organism: Clostridiales bacterium (assembly GCA_012510895.1). Taxonomy (GTDB): domain Bacteria; phylum Bacillota; class Clostridia; order Caldicoprobacterales; family DTU083; genus JAAZHD01. The sequence continues at coordinate 11,317 of JAAZHD010000219.1, read as the reverse complement.
TCTTCATCGCTATACACATATCTTATCTTATCTCCTTTTTCTATCTTGTATAAAGGGGCCATTCCTATATATACATGTCCATTAGCAATTAATTCCTTCATATAGCGGAAGAAAAATGTTAAAAGAATAGCACGAATATGAGCACCATCCTGATCCGCATCTGACAGGATAATGACCTTATCATATTTTAATTTATTTATATCAAAATCCTCATCTATTCCCGTTCCAAGTGCAGAAATAATAGTGCGAAACTCTTCATTAGCCAGTACCTGATCCAGACGCTTCTTTTCAACATTTAGCGGTTTCCCTCTTAGAGGAAGTATGGCTTGAAATTGTCTGTCTCTGCCCTGCTTAGCAGAACCTCCTGCAGAATCACCTTCAACAATAAATAATTCATTAATTTTTGGGTTTCTTCCAGTGCAGCTCGCCAGCTTACCAACTAGAGGCGCACTTTCTAAACTATTTTTCTTTCGAGTGAGATCTTTTGCCTTTCTGGCAGCTTCCCTTACCATAGCAGTAGAAATAGCCTTGTTCAATATCATTTCCAATGTTGATTGATTATCTATATCTTCCAAGATATGCTGCAAACCCTCGGAAACAATAGATTCAATAGCTGTACGAGCTTCCGTGTTTCCTAATTTCGTCTTTGTCTGTCCTTCAAACTGAACATTATTCATTTTAACAGAAATTACTGCTGTCATTCCTTCTCTAAAGTCTTCTCCTATAAGGCCGCCGTTCTTTCCCTTATAAAGATTCTGCTTTTTTACAAAATCATTTAGTACTCTGGTAACTCCGGCCTTAAAACCAATCTCATGAGTGCCGCCTTCACTTGTTGGTATATTATTTACATAGGAAAATATACTTTCTGTATATGAATCTGTGTATTGAATTGCTATCTGAGCTTTGATACCATCCCTTTCTCCTTCAAAGTATATTACTTCAGAATGGATGGCTGATTTATCTTCATTTAAATATTTTACAAAATCAACCAAACCCCCAGAGTAATAGAAAATCTCAGATGCTGGCTCTACAGTTCTATTATTTTTAAAAATCATTTTTATTCCTTTATTCAAAAAAGCCAGCTCTTTTAATCTCTTTGCGATTATCTCCTCTTTCATTTCTATATCATCGAAAATTCGGTCATCTGGAAGAAAGGTAATTTTTGTTCCCTGTTTATCGGTAGAACCCCGCATCTCCAGATCTGTTACTGGTTTGCCTGCGTGTACTGAACCATTTTCTTCTTTACTTTCGAACCTTTGATAATATATCATACCATCCCTATATACTTCTACTTCCAACCATCGGGACAATGCATTAACTACAGCTGCACCAACCCCATGAAGACCGCCTGAATAATTGTAGTGTTCAGTATTAAACTTGCCACCTGAATGTAATTGTGTAAAAACAACTTGTACGCCAGGCATTTTCATTGTATCGTGTATCCCAACAGGAATACCTCTGCCGTCGTCTATAACTGTTATACTTTTATCACGATTTAATACAACTTCGATGGTAGTAGCATAGCCATTGGCGGCTTCATCCATCCCATTATCTACTATTTCCGATAGAAGATGATGCAGACCCCTTAATCCAGTAGTGCCAATATACATGCCTGGTCTTAAACGAACTGCATCTAAACCATCTAATACTTGTATATCATTAACTTCGTAAGATTTTGTCATATAGGTGTTAATCCCCCCGCAATGGAACATATGTTCTTGTTTTATCATTATACATTATATCATGGTTTTTCCAATTTTAAAATTTACCTTCAAGCATATTAATTGCCCAACTACTATAATCCCGTATAGTTGGATTAGGATGGTTCATCAGCTGCTTAAGTAAAGGTATATATGAGATATTCCCGGAATTGCCTGCTGCTATTATTGCCATTGACAATATCTTAGTAGGCTTTGCATAGTTTTTTCCAATTACACTGCCTATAGATTCACAATGCTTTTTTAAACCTGTAAAAGAAAGCTTAAGAATCTCGCTAATATTGAAAATTAGCTGATTTTTTTCTGTGAGTATAGGATGTTTTATAATATTTTTGTTTTTAGGACATAGAAACTGACAGTCTTCGCAGCCTAACATACGCATTCCCATTTTTTCTCTGGCTTTTATGGGTATGGCAGCTGAGGAAAACATATAATATCTCAAACACTTGTCTGCATAAACAATTCCCCTATCGCCTATAGCCTGCATAGGACAATTTTCTATACATAATCTACAGTTCCCGCAATCTGATATTCCCTCAGGCTCGATCCCATCATATTTAAAAGCAGCATCTGTTATTATAGTATGAATAGTTATATAAGAACCGTAAGTTGGATGATATAACAAGCCATTTTTACCAAACAGACCCAATCCTGCTTTATATGCTATTTGCTTCGCTGGTAATGGCGTGTCTATAACTGCATTATACCCTTGTTCAGTTAAGATTCTTCCTAACTTGATTATTGCAGCTCTTCCTTTTGGATATGCTTCATAATGAGCACTGTATTTACCATAGCCTTCCGGAAATATTTGATGAAATGGTTTGTAAGGATTAATTGCAACTATAATAGTATTAGCATTCTCCATAATTTCTTCAACATTACCTGTTAACCTTATGGATTCCCAATAATTAGATGTAGTTGGTTTTAGTTTTTTACGCACTAAGATTCCTTCTTCCCATATTGGAAAGGTTTGCACAGGTAAAAATCGTATTTCTTTAAGATTCAATTCTTTTGCTTTTATTCTAATATTTTCTTGCAACAATGGAAACCTTCTCTCCTCATTTTAGCATTTAGTATAACAAATAGGGATAAATTAGTCCATTTTTAATATCTTCAAAATAAATAATTCAGTACATATTCGAAAAAGAAAAAGAGCTGTGCTAACTACAATTAAGCGTTGCAACAGCTCTAATCCCTTTTTACCTTATTTCGATCTGTATTTCTTTCTTACAGTATAGTGTGTGTGCAACAATTCATGTGCTTTCTCACTATTTGGCTCTCCAAGAAACTCACGGTATACTTTTTTCACTGATTCATTTTCATGTGACTTCCTAACCGGCAGTGAGCGATCTTCATCATATATTGCAGATGCTCTGGCCTTTCGTACATCAACTTCCATCTGTACCTGTGCAGGTACAATAGGTTGCCCGCCACCAGTAATACATCCGCCAGGACAGCCCATTATTTCAATGAAATGGTATTCTTTCTCTCCGGACTTTACTTTATCCAATAGTTGTTTGGCATTGCCTGTACCATGCGCTACAGCTGCTCTTACAGTTATATCACCTAACGGCACCTCAACTTCTTTTATTCCGCTCATACCGCGAACTTCGTGTATTTCCAAGTTTTCGAGAGGTTTACCGGTTACAATTTCTGATACTGTTCGAAGTGCAGCTTCCATAACTCCACCAGTAGCACCAAAAATTACACCTGCACCTGTAGAATCTCCAAGAGTTGGATCGAATTCTTCATCCTCTAAGCTAACAAAATCAATTCCTGCCTGTTTGATCATCTTAGCAAGTTCACGTGTGGTTATAACCGCATCTACATCAGGATAACTAGTTGCCTGGAGTTCAGGTCTGGCAGCTTCGAATTTTTTCGCGGTGCAGGGCATTACAGAAACCACAAAGATTTTTGCAGGATCTATATTATTCTTCTCAGCATAGTAAGACTTCACTATAGCACCCATCATTTCATGAGGCGATTTACAAGTTGAGAGGTTTTCAATAAATTCAGGATAGTTATGTTCACAATACTTTATCCAGCCAGGACTACAAGAGGTAATTAAAGGCAACTTGCCCCTGTTCTTTAACCTGCCTAACAACTCTGTTCCTTCCTCCATAATGGTTAGGTCGGCAGCAAAGTCTGTATCAAATACCCGATCAAAGCCCAATCTACGAAGGGCAGCAACCATCTTGCCTGTAACACGGGTACCTATTGGCATGCCAAATTCTTCTCCTAATGCAACACGCACTGCAGGTGCGGTTTGAACCACAACATGCAGTTCTGGATTACTAAGCGCACTCCATACCTTCTCTGTGTCGTCTTTTTCTCTCAAGGCCCCAACAGGACATGCTTCTATACACTGACCGCAATTAATGCAGTTTACGTCAGCTAAGTTCATTTCAAATATGGGTTCGACAATAGTGGAGAAGCCTCTGCCTGTTGCATTAATGGCACCAATACCTTGTACTTCTCTGCAGGTAGCCACACACCTACGGCAAAGTATACATTTATTTGGATCACGTACTACAGAAGTAGAGAAGTCATCTACTGTATAATTCTTTCGCTCACCATTAAATCTTATATTTTCCACACCAAGTTGTTTAGATAATGCTTGCAGTTCGCAGTTTTCGCTTCGTACACATGTTAAACATTCGCGTTCATGATTTGAAAGAATTAACTCCAAATTAACCTTTCTGGCTTCTCGTACCACAGGAGTATTTGTTCTGACTTCCATTCCATCAGCTACCGGATATACACAAGAAGCTTGCAGATTTCTTGCACCCTTAACTGCTACCAGACACATGCGGCAAGCTCCAATTTCATTTACCCCCTTCAGATAGCATAAGGTAGGTATCTTGATATTGGCTGATCTGGCAGCTTCTAATATGGTTGTACCTTTAGGGACTTCTAATCGAACTCCATCTATGGTTAATGTTACCATTTCCATCTTAATCACTTCCTTCTTTATAAGATCTAACCCTTTACTATGGCTTTAAAGGGGCATTTTTCCAGACAAGCACCACATTTTATGCACTTATTCTGGTCAATTACATAAGGACTCTTTCGCTCACCAGAAATTGCAACTGTGGGACATACTTTGACACAAAGACCGCATCCTCTGCAAAGGTCTGCCTGTATAACAATCTGAAGCAATGCCTGACATACACCGGCAGGACATTTCTTATCACGAATATGAGCCTCATATTCTTCTCTAAAATATCTAATTGTACTAAGGATCGGATTAGGCGCTGTTTGACCCAGTCCGCATAATGCAGAAGCTTTTATATTCTTGCCCAATGTTTCGAGTTTTTCTATATCGCCTTCTTCTCCCTGACCTTTCGTGATACGATCCAGTATTTCAAGCATGCGCTTGGTTCCAATACGACATGGCGGACATTTTCCGCAGGATTCGTCCACAGTAAAATCCAAAAAGAATCTAGCTATGTCTACCATGCAATTATCATTGTCCATTACTATAAGTCCACCGGAACCCATCATGGAACCAATTTCTGACAGAGAATCATAATCGATTGGTGTATCTAGATGCTCAGCTGGAATACAACCTCCAGACGGACCTCCGGTCTGTGCGGCCTTAAATTCTTTGCCTCCAGGAATTCCGCCGCCGATCTCATATATAATCTCTCGAAGTGTTGTACCCATGGGCACTTCCACTAATCCAGTATTAACTATTTTCCGACCCAAAGCAAATACCTTTGTACCTTTGCTTTTCTCTGTTCCAATACTACGGAACCATTCAGGCCCATTCAAAATTATCTGAGGAATATTGGCATAAGTTTCTACATTATTTAATAAAGTAGGTTTACCAAATACTCCCTTTACAGCTGGCAAAGACGGACGAGGTCTAGGTTCTCCTCTCTTTCCTTCTATAGATGCCAATAAAGCTGTTTCTTCTCCACAAACAAAGGCACCTGCTCCCAGACGAAGCTCTATATCAAAACTGAAATTTGTTCCAAATATGTTCTTCCCTAAAAGTCCCATCTGTCTGGCCTGAGCTATAGCAATAGTCAACCGCTTAACAGCTATTGGATACTCTGCTCTAACATAAATGTAACCTTGGTCAGCACCTACTGCATAACCTGCAATAGCCATTGCCTCCAGAACACAGTGAGGATCGCCCTCCAGAACACTTCTATCCATAAAGGCACCCGGATCACCTTCGTCTGCATTACAGCAAACATATTTCTTATCACCTTTAGCTTTAGCAGTAAAATCCCACTTTAGTCCGGTTGGAAAACCTGCACCGCCACGGCCTCTAAGACCTGATGCCTTAATAAGCTCTATGGTTTCTTCAGGTGTCATCTCTGTTAATACTTTTCCAAGAGCTTTATATCCATCAAAAGCTATATACTCTTCTATTTTTTCCGGATCGATAACACCGCAATTTCGCAATGCCAAGCGTTTTTGCTTCTTGTAAAAATTTACTTCATCCAATGATTTAATTGCATCATCTTCATGAATACTGTCATGATAAAGAAGATCGGTAACAATTCTGCCTTTGAGCAAATGTTCGGAAACAATCCTTGGAACGTCTTCCTTTGTTATTCTTGAATAAAAAGCCCCTTCGGGATAAACGATAACAACCGGACCTACTTCGCACAAGCCGAAACAACCAGTCTGTACCAGTAAAACTTCATTCTCCAAGTGGTTTTTTTTCAGCTCTGTCTGAAATACTTCCCTTATATCCGATGAACCAGAAGAATGGCATCCGGTTCCTCCACATATCAATACATGGGAACGATAAAACTCCATTTTAAACCCTCCTATTCCATCTGTTACTATTCTGCTGCACCTATTGTGTACTCGTTGACAATCTTACCGTTGACTATATGTTCAGAAATAACTCTCTTGGCCTTTTCTGCTGTCATTTTTACATAAGTTACTTTTTCCTCGCCCGGTCTTGTTACTTCTACCATTGGTTCTAATCTACATACTCCAATACAACCGGTTTGAGTTATCGTGACATCTCTTAAGTTTCTCTTTTGTACTTCTTCTAGAAAAGACATAAGAACCGGTCGAGCACCGGCAGCAATACCGCATGTACCCATACCAACAACGATACGGATACCACCTGCTCTGTCTTTTCTTAAACTAACAGAATCTAAAGTTTTCTGTTTTATTTGCTCCAGTTCTTGTAAAGACTTCATAAATTACACACCTCCATTGATTTCTTCAAGGCCATCACTTAAATACTTTCTGATCCATTCAATTACGGATGGATTCTCAATGCTTACTTGACCCAACACTTCCCGAATCTGTCTTGTATCCAACAGAAAATGCTTATCCTGTTTTTTATGAGAATAAACAAAATTAATTTCTGGATTCAGAAGTATCAGGGATAATATAGTATCATCTACTCTACCAAGCGGAAGACAGTCTATATGTGTTGTATGAAAAACAGCCTTTATTTCTGTGCCTCTTCCCTTACATGATTTAATATACATCTGCCCTCCGGTTGCTTCAGCTGATGCTTGAAATAACGGTATACCGAGACCAACTCTCCTTGTGTTCCGGGTTGTGAAGAAAGGATCGGTTACTCTTTTTACCTGGCTTTCATCCATTCCATGTCCATTATCCCGTAAAGTAACTATCATTTGGCCTTTATGCGTATCCTCTACAATAAAAATTTCTACAAGGCTTGCCCCGGCTGATATAGAATTTTGTGCCAAATCCAGTAAATGAAGCGATATATCTTCCATAGATCATTTATTACGATACTTATCTATAATTCTCTTAATGTCAGATGGGACCAATCGTCCATATACATCATCATTTATCATAATTACGGGCGCCAAGCCGCAAGCACCCAGACAGCGGGTTGCTTCCAAAGTAAAGTTTAAATCATCTGATGTATCGCCAGGTTTCAAATTCAATTCCTTACACAGTTCATCTAATATCGCCTGGGCGCCTTTTACATAACAAGCCGTACCCATGCAAACACCAATGGAATATTTACCTTTCGGTTTCAAGGTGAATTGCGAATAAAATGTTGCCACACCATATATATCGCTGACGGGAATGTCCAGTGCATTTGCTATATATTCCTGAACTTCCATAGGCAAATAACCGAAAATCTCTTGTGCCTTATGCATTATAGGCATTAATGGACCTTCTTTGTCCTTATATTCATCAATAACTTTTTGTAATTCTGTGAATTTTTCTCTGTCTTTCTGAAGAATAGAAGTAGACATGTTTACTCCCCCCCAAATATTTAAAAAAACTTAAAGTTTCATAATCACATGTATTATCCCACAAAGTTGTTTTACAATCAAGGATTTTCGTCAAGTTTTTCACATATATTTAATAAAATAATTTAATTTTATAACTGTACTATACCAGGCAATATAATTAACATAGCTGTTATATAGCTGCTATTAGGGCCTTTTTATTAATCCCTGTAAAACACCATTAATTGTAAGACTCTCAACAAAGATTGTCATATTTCTACCAAGGATATGTCCCAAGAAATGTGCATCAGATGAAAAAAAGAAATTGCATTCAGGATATTTTTGAAAATCAATTGGATGATTTCGTGAATATTCAATCAATGATAAGCCTAAATCCGGCGGTAAAAACCCTAATTGTGACAATACACTGTATGATGGCTTGTTTATATGAGCAGGAACAGGTAAGCCTTTGTATTCTCTAATTAGTTCCACTGCCTTATCAAAAGTCAGTAATAAGGATGTTATTAGAGCATGTTTCTTTTCGCCGATTATTTCGTCTTTTTCATCCATTATTAACTGATGTCCAAAGAATTCAGGACGGTTAGGTGAGCCATCGTAATATTGCTCTAAATCTTCACTAAAAGCCAATAAAGAATACAGATCAGTAAAATAAGACAGCAGATGTACTTCCTCTATCGTCTGCAGTTCCATACCCGGAATAACAATAATACGTCCTTCAGCTGCCTTCATTACTGATTCCACATTATCACAACTGTTGTGATCTGTAATTGCAATAGCATCTAATCCGTTAAGGACAGCCATATTAACAATATTATTTGGTGTCATATCATCATCACTGCAGGGAGATAGGGCTGAATGAATGTGTAAGTCAATAGCAATTTTCACACCATCAACCTCAACCTTCTGATTTAATACCAATATTATACAGAATTCCAGCTAGCTGAAAAGCGCTCATTGAAGATGATAGAAGGGTAACTCCTTCATCTTTTGCTTTTTCTATAGTTTTTTCATCTACAGTTAAACCGGATGAAATAATAATTCCTGAGAGTTCAAGCAATGAAGCTACTGCCACAATATTCACATGCGTCTGAACTGTTATCCAGATATCATTCTTCTTTCCATTAGCCATGACCCAACTAAGTAAATCACAGCAACAACCTGAGGTCACTTCAATATCAAGATTGTCACCGACAGACAGTACGTTTAAATTCAATTCTGTTATTATGTCTTTTAGTTTATTCATAAAGTTTATTCTCTCCTTTTCCTTTCTGTTCTCTTCCAGCAGGCATTTTCTCAGATAATTCTATCATTTCTTCTGCTAGATTTCTCACTTTCTCCCTCAATTTAAAAATACAATCCATCTCTGAAGCTGTGCCTCGAACAATATCTTCTGCAAGCGTTCTGCAGCTGGGAGAACCGCATGAACCACAATCCAGTCCAGGAAGGCTTTTATTAATACGCTCTAAGAATTCCATCTTTTGAATAGCCATAACTATGTTTTCATCCAATTTTAAAACTGGTTTTTCAATTATGTTTTTTTGAATCTGCCAATTCATGTTCTTTTTTACATATGATAAATTCATTATCTTTTTTGATTTATTTTGAATTTCTTTTGCAAGAAGTCGAATTCGATTTTTAGCCACATAACCGTTTTCAAAAGTCAATGGCCCGCCCACGCATCCTCCTGAACAGGACAGACCTTCAAAAAAATCCAAATCAGACATCCTGTTGTTTTCAATTTCCTCCAGAACAGGAATTACATTCTGTATGCCATCTACTGATAGATAATTATCAATTTTCAAGGAATTGCTTTCACCACTAGTAATTGCCCAGCTCAAGCCTGCCCCACTGGCTCTATGTAAGTCTTCGACATCAACGCCGGATTTTAAATTAGAAGCAATTGGCCCGTAAATATCTAAAATAGAAATAGCACCGTCTACATGTGAGCTTTCATTACCAATTGGATTTCGTATGCTGGTCATTTTTGCAGCACATGGAGTAATAAAAAAAGCACCAATTTCTTCTATCGGTACCCCATAGAGTTTGCTGAACTCATCCTTTGCCATCTGAGCTGCAACTTCCATCGGGGACTCTACACGGCATAAATGATTAAGTAAATTGGGGAAACGAACTTGTATTAAACGAACAATTGCAGGACAAGCAGAGGAAATTAAGGGCTTTGGTATATCAGGTATCTTTAGTTTTTCTTTAATCAATTCACTGACAACGTCTGCACCTAAAGCAACTTCAAAGACATAGTCAAAACCTATTTTCATAAGTGCAGCCATAATCATATTACAGTCTTTTAGATTTTTGAATTGACCAAATAAGGTAGGAGCTGGCAAAGCTATTTTGTATCTATACTCGTTTATAGCGGATAATGGGTCGGTAACAGCGATTTTTGCATGATAGGGACATACAAGAATACATTCTCCGCAATCAATACAACGTTCATCTATAATTCTGGCCTTGCCGTCTCGCACACGAATGGCTTCAGTCGGGCAGCGCTTTATACAGTTCGTGCAACCCATGCATTTATCTTTGTCTAAAGTGACTGAATGATAATATTCTTTTGTTGATTTCACCAGCCCATCCTCTCCTACTCTTTAAATTAGAAAATTTATATTTTAAAAGTTATTTTCAATATGGTGCCTTGTCCAACTTCAGAGCGAATATCAACTGTGTCTGCATTACGCTGAATATTTGGCAATCCCATACCTGCGCCAAAGCCTAATTCTCTTGCTTGCTGAGAAGCCGTAGAATAACCTTCTTTCATAGCTAGTTCAATATCAGGAATTCCCGGACCTGTATCTTCAGTAATTAATTGAATTTCAGACGGGGTAACCAAAAATAGTAATTCTCCTCCATTAGAATGTATCACTAGATTCATTTCAGCTTCATAGCTTGCAATAGCTATTCGGCGCACCAATTCTGAATTGACTCCAATTTGTTTTAAAATGTTTTTTATCTTTTGTGATGCTTCCCCGGCTGATACAAAGTCATTTGCACTTATATGAAAAGCATGTTTGATTAATGGTTCCACCTCTGAATTATTACACAAAGAAGTAGAAAGATCTGGATGCATTTATCTCACCTCTCAGCGCAAGCCGGCTTCGTATAACTTGCCACAAGCTGTAAAAAGCGTATCTTCTGTAGCAAGCAGTACAATTGAATGCTTAATTGCCATATCTATAATGTCTTGTCCCGGTAGTTTACCTCTCACAAAAACGACAGCTGATACATCCAGCAACTCAGCGGTCCGGATAACTTGATGATTTGTTAGACCTGTCAGCAATAAGGTTCCTTCTTTAACAAAAGCTAAAACATCGCTCATTAAATCGGAACCGAATGCCGTAGTGACTTTTTTTGTAAGCATTCCATTACCGT
>JAAZHD010000218.1 GCA_012510895.1 Clostridiales bacterium | reverse complement strand
AGACCCAAATATCTTACATTTATTATATAGGAGGGCACCAAACCTCCGGAAAACAGCATCGTGAAAAAGAGGATAAAGGTATATATTGTACGGAACTTAAAATTCCTCTGGGCCAGCACAAATGCAAACATTGACATAACAGTTAAGCTCATCACCGTTCCGGTAATTGTATAGAAAATGGTAATGATGTAAGAGTCCCTAATCTGTGCACCGGTCTTCATCAATAATTTGTATGGTTCCAATGTAAAAGTTTCCGGTATGAACTTATACCCGTTTCTTGCTAAACTCTCAGCTGAAGAAAAGGAAATCGAAACAACCAGTAATAACGGCAGCACCGTTAATATTGCAAGAATTATCATTAAAACCGTTAATACGAAATTAGATGTCGGGGATATTCTGTTAAAACGATTATACTTAATTCTCTCTCTAGCCATGTCCGCCACTCCCTTCTAAAATAATGCGCTCTCTGGGTCGATTTTTGAAACAATTCTATTAACAGTAATTATGAGAACAAAACCGACCAAGGACTGATAGAGACCTGCAGCAGCAGCCATACCCGGGTTGTTCAGCATTGTCATGGCCCTGTATACATAGGTATCAATAACGTCAGTTACCGGGTACAGAACACCACTGTTTTGCGGCACCAGGTAGAAAAGTCCGAAATCCCCTCTGAATATGCCGCCTACAGCCATTAATAACAGAATTGCCATCATGGTTCTCAAATGCGGCAGAGTAATATATCGTATCTGCTGGACCTTGCTTGCACCGTCAATTATTGCGGCTTCATAATATTCTTTGGAAATACCGGTTATAGCTGCCAGGTAAACTACGGAAGAATAACCTACGCCCTTCCATGCATGAATAATTACGAAGAACAAAGGCCACCAGGTTCTGTCATTGTACCAGTTGACAGGTTGTTTCCCGAAAAGATCTTGCAGTATCCCATTTAAATAACCGTTTCTGGCACTTAAAAATGCAAATACAATAATACTTACAACCGCCATAGACAGGAAATGGGGCATAATATAAATTGTCTGTAACACCTTTGCCAGCCGTGTGCTGTACAATTCATTAATTAATATAGCCAAGGTCATTGCTAATGTTGTATTAAGTAAAATAAATACGATATTGTACCCTACAGTATTTCGCGTAATATTCCATGCATCGGTGCTGGCAAAAAGAAATTGAAAGTTCTTAAACCCAACCCAGTCACTGCCTAAAATGCCTTTTGCCACGTTTAGCTTCTTAAAAGCAATTACTATGCCAAACATTGGTAAATAGCTGAATACAAACAGTGCCGCAAGGGCAGGCAGTGCCATTGCATGAAGAGTCAGTTCTTCTTTGGTGTTATAAAGGAAATTCTTTTTCTTTTTCTTGTCAGTAGATTGACTCATTATATCAACTCCTCTTTTTAGATTCGGGCAATGTGTATGCTGCCAATTCTATCTGCGCCGCCAACTGCAATAAGTGACTCATCCGGACTTAAGGCAATGCACGACAGGATATTGCTTGCAGACGGACCATCGATATAACCGTGAATATTATATATAAGGAAGCCCAGCTGCCGCAGACCAACCTTATCATCATAATAGAACACGGTACCTAAGTCCTCTTCATCGCCTGCAGTACCCCATAACCTGGTTCTGCTTTTGTTTGTACACATAGAGCGTACCGGACCGTATGATGCGCAGGGACCTAATGCAAATACATCTTCGCCGTTGATAATTGCGATTTGTGCGTCTGCTGTGCCCACGATTATGCGATCATTATTCCATTCGACTGCTGCAGTTGGATAAGCCAGATACTGACGACCTGCAGTATGAGGATAAACCAAATTATCCGGTAAATCAGGCATTTTGGGGAGAGCGTTGGAACGGAGCCAATCCAGATATTTCGGTTCAGCTTTTTCAACAGGAAGGAGAGATTCCACCTGTCCATTCACGATCTTGAAGCAATACTCATTCTTATCTCCGCACAGGCCGTGCAATACATTATGCTCATCAAACACAAGACCTTTTACCTTTGAATCTTCAATACTGGTATGCGGCACATATCGCCATAAACGCACAGGCGTAATTTTGGGAATAGGAAAGGCATAAAATGGATTGCTTGCTGTCGTTTCCTCAGTAGCGTGTCCTTTTTTAATAAAGGCTTCTTTCTGTTCCGGTGTCATAGGTTTTGGACGGAATCGCGGATCCTGCAATACAGGACCTGGTTCGTACATATTAGGACGATACTGGGCAAGATCAATGGATATTACGCTTAAACCGCGAGAATCACCGCCGCTGTCCACCAGATACAGAATATCATTTTCTTTATCAATGGAACAGGCGGAAGTCTGACCATGCCCATAAGATTCGGTGCCTATAACACCAAGCAGTTCAGGAGATTTATTGTTTAAATAATCCCAGCGAATCAGATAATCCGGCAGGCTGTATATCCTGTAATCCTTAAGATCCCGGGGGATATTATACACAGTACACGGAATCCAGAGAACACCGTATTTGTCTACTGCAAATTCATTAATTGCCGGAGTTGTGTATTTATCATTATATAAGCTGTCAAAAGGCAGCCAGCGACCTATGGAAGTGACTTTTTTGGTTACAGTATCAAAAGCAAACATTTCATTTGCGCAGAAAGTAGAGAAAATAAAAGTGCGATCATCAACATTATAGGCATCTGACATATACCGATACCAGGTGTTATTGGTGTAATTTCCCTCATAGGCCGGTACACGCCAGTTCAAATCTTCCAATTCTTCTGTATCTACATTAATGCGGAACAGAAAACCTGATTTCGTACATCCGTATATATGCTGATCGGGACCTACATGCAAACGGTAACAATATAATTCTGCAGCTTTGCCCAAATCTTTAACTTTCTTGTCTTTCAGGGAAAAACGATACACATGTCCGCGCATAAAACCAATCATATATAAGGCATCATGCTTGGCATCATATGTGGTTCCATATATGCTTTCTCTGGATACGGGAACACCAAGATTTTCGGTTTTACCGGTTTTAGGATCGTAACATAGAACTGTGGAACCGGGCCATCCTTCCCATACATGTGTATGATGTGCCAGAGGCATCCATTCCGGATGCCGGGGTGAACGATCGGTAGAATGGGTAACAGTTATTATTCGTCCGTCAGGCAAAAAACTAATAGATTCATGGGTTTTTGTAATCGGCAGCTCCCGCTCTTTAGGCAAAGCCTCTTCTTCTACCTTGTAGCAAAGCTTTGCTGTATCAGTCTTGTAGTCATATGCTATGAGGCGGGTATGACGAGCACGACCTGATTCATCGGATTGTGCATAGTATAGTATACCATCCGGAGACAACTTGGAATCCCAGCATCCGGGATAATCAAGCCCACACAAACCATATCTTTGACGTACACCTGTCTGATTAATCAGATTAAGAGCTTCATCAGAAAAGGCTGTAAATTTATAATTCTGCATATTTAAACCTCCATGCTCTTTTTAATTTAAACTGCCAAACAGGAAAAATATCATAACACATAAAAAAATACAGAAATTATTCAAAACCTATTATACTATCACCAATCGGAGT
>JAAZHD010000217.1 GCA_012510895.1 Clostridiales bacterium | reverse complement strand
GCTTAAGGCAGCCCGGGAAAGGGAAGACTCTCCCTTTGGCCGGTCAGTCCTGGACCAGATCATAGAAAACATTAAGATTTCCGGGGAAAAGTCCCTTCCCCTGTGTCAGGATACAGGCATGGCAGTTGTTTTTATTGAACTTGGGCATGATGTTCACATTACAGGCGGCAGCCTGACGGAGGCAGTAAACCAGGGTGTGCGAAGAGGTTATGAGAAAGGCTTTCTCCGAAAATCCGTACTAAGCCCCTTGAAAAGAGAAAATACCGGTGACAACACCCCTGCCATAATTCATCTGGAAATGGTTGAGGGCAGCAAAATAAAAATCACCGCGGCGCCCAAGGGTTTTGGAAGCGAGAATATGAGCCGGCTTAAGATGCTTAAACCTTCCGACGGAGTTGAAGGGGTTAAGAAATTTGTTCTGGACACAGTTATTGAGGCAGGTGCCAACCCCTGCCCGCCTGTTATAGTGGGCATAGGTATCGGCGGCACCATGGAAACGGCAGCCCTTATCGCTAAAAAAGCCTTATTAAGGGAAGCCGGAAAGCCTAACCCGGACCCAGAAACAGCAAAGCTGGAAAAAGAGCTGCTTGAGAAAATTAATGCAACCGGAATCGGCCCTCAAGGCTTGGGCGGCAGAACAACTGCCCTGGCAGTGCACATAGATACTTTTCCCACCCATATAGCAGGCCTTCCGGTGGCAGTGAATATGCAGTGTCATGCTGCCAGACATGCAGAAGCAATTTTATAATAAACAATACCTGGAACAGTAATATTTAAATGAATAAACGGAGCGGAATACATAAATGGTTAAAACTTTAAAAATGCCTGCCTCTGCAGATGAGTTAAGCAGGCTTAAGGCAGGAGACACAGTTCATTTATCCGGCATCCTGCTTACCGGAAGGGATGCAGCACACAAACGAATGATTGAGTATCTGAATAAAGGAATTCCCCTTCCCTTTAATTTGGAAAACCAGGGAATCTACTATACCGGCCCCTGCCCTGCGGGGCCGGGTAAAATCATCGGTTCCTGCGGGCCGACCACCAGCTCGCGAATGGACAGTTATGCCCCGCGAATTCTGGATCTGGGCCTTAAAGTAATGATTGGAAAAGGCCAGCGCAGCCCTGAGGTAATAGCAGCCATGGTTCGCAGCGGAGCTGTCTATCTGGCGGCTGTCGGAGGCGCCGGCGCCCTTATTGCCAGCTGCGTAAAAAAGGCTGAGGTGCTGGCCTTTGAAGACCTGGGCCCGGAGGCGGTTTACCGGCTGGAAGTGGAAAACCTGCCCCTGATAGTTGCCATAGATTCGCAGGGAAATAATCTCTATGAGATCGGTCCTGCCATGTACAAGGCAGATTAATGTTTTTAGATCACAGAAGGCGGTTTTTGATGGAGATAAGTTCGTTGAATTCTTCATCCAGCTTTTGGTATTCCTCTGACCCCGGTACAGCATCGCTTAACTTACTCAGCACTAAGGCTATTCGATTTTCCAGCACCATCCGCTCTTCTTCATCGGCCGGACCATCTCCCGCCTTTTCCTGATCACTTCGGTCTTCATTCGTTTTATTCAGGTATTCTGCCAGGCCATACTCCACCCGCCTAATAAGGCCGTTCTCAAATACTAAAAGCTTATCGCAAATCTTCTCCATCATATACCTGTCATGGGTAATGAGCAGAATTGTGCCCTCATATTCCTCCAGTGCTTCCTCAAGCTGTTCTCTGGTGTAAAGGTCCAGGTGATTTGTCGGCTCATCCAATAATAATAAATCATAATCTCCCATTAGCAGCTTTGCAAGTTTCAGTTTGGTCCTCTCTCCCATGCTTAAATCCTGCAAGGATTTATTCAGCAGCACCTCGTTTATGCCCAAATTTGCAAGCATAGTACGAACCCTGCCCTGCTTCTTTCTGTCAGGAATCCGGAATAATTCCAGCGCCTTTTTATAATCGTCCATATCTGATATGTCCTGGCTGATATATCCTATATTCACCGAGGGCGAGAGAAACAAATCCCCTTCTATCCCTTCTTCACCGAGAATTGCCTTAGCCAAAGTAGTCTTGCCGCAGCCGTTTGGGCCGAATATGCCCAGCCGCTCGCCTCTTTGCACTGTAAAACTGCTGTCGTCAAATAGAATCCGGCTCCCAAAGCTTTTCCTGATATGACGGGCTTCCAATATTCTTTTCCCATGTCCGCTTAGCGGCTAAAAAGCAAAGCTTATCCGCGGCTCTTCCTTTGGCCGGGTTATGCCTTCCTGCCTTAGTTTCTCCAGTCTCTTTACTGTAGATTTTATCTGCTTATCCAACTTTTTGGCCTTTACCCGGTAATATTCCTTAGAACCTATTTTATTTCCGCTTTTCGCACCCTTTTTTGTAGAATCCCTGTGAGCCTTGGCAGACCAATTCTTTAATCTCTGTATTTCCGATTCCAGCTTTTCTTTATACCTTGCCTGGCTTTCATAAGCGTGTAATTCCGCTCTGTAACGCTCTTTTTTCTCATTGCGGTAATCGGAGTAATTTCCATTGTATTTATTTATAACACCATTTTCAATTTCCAGTATGCCCTGTACTGTTTGATCAAGAAAGTACCGATCATGGGATATTATCAGAATAGTGCCCTGATAATTTTTCAGTTCATCAATAAGCCACTCCACACCCCTTAAGTCTAAGTGATTGGTAGGCTCATCCAGAATCAGAAAATCCGGTTTCATAGACCAGATATGGGCCAGTGCCAGTTTTGTCCTTTCTCCGCCGCTTAAGTTTTTAAATCGTTTTGCCTCCCACTCATGTACCTTTTCAGTGCCTAATTGACTTGTAATATACAGGAAATCACTTATATTAACTGAGCTTCCGCCCCTTGCCCTGATATCCTGATGCATATATATGTTATGCAGAGTATCACCGGTATAATATGCTTCCTGGCGTAAACAGCCTATCCGTACATCATCTTTATGCCAGAGAATTTGGCCTTCATCAGGCTCCAAAATCCCGGTCAATATGCTGACGAGAGTCGTTTTACCGGCGCCGTTTTTACCCGCCAGTCCCAGCCGGTCCCCTATAGCCAAATCAAAACTCACAGATTTAAGTACTTCGTGGTCTCCAAATTCTTTCCTCAAATTTCTGCATTGCAAAAGCATATTTTGTTCACTCCTATGACTAAACAAATAAAAAACTGCTAGTGAACAAATGTCCAAAAGCAGTCTCAACAGCCGGCAATAAAACCGAATATAATTAAATTAAATAGATATCAATTAACTATGGGACATATGTTCCTTAGCGAAAGCGGTTGGGCACAACAAGAAAACATACATATAAAGTATGTTTCCATCCTACCTCTCATTAAAATACTGAGAGTCTGCATCAACCGCATATTAAATTTATCCGGCTAAGGAACAATTCCTCATCTTCTTCTCCTTTTACAAAAACAAATTAATAAATAGAATCAGAACCAAGCAATTATATAAAAACCCTTCCTGCTTCTTCAGCCTTTAAACAAGCTGTGGGAGTTTACTCTCTTAAGCAGGGTCTCCCCGTCTTTAAGCCTGCGGATTTGGGCGCCAAGCCCGGAGAGCTTGTTTTCAATCTTCTCATAACCCCTGTCCACATAATGTATGTTTTCAACCTCGGTTGCACCTTCAGCTATAAGCCCGGCAATAATGAGTGCAGCGCCGGCCCTCAAATCAGTGGCTGTTACCAGTGTGCCTGAAAGTTTCTCTACTCCCTCAATTATTGCTATTCTGTCTTCGACCTTAATGTTGGCACCCATTCTTCGAAGCTCTTCAGCGTGGCGGAAACGATGATCAAACAGACTTTCATTTATAACACTTGTGCCCTTGGCTATGCTGCACAGAACGGATATGGGCTGCTGCAGATCTGTTGGGAAGCCGGGATAAGGCAGGGTTTTGATATTTACCCTTCTCAGCCTGTCTGTGCCCCTGACCCTGACATAGTCATCACCCTCTATAACCTGTGCTCCCATTTCCAGAAGCTTTGCGGTAATGGATTCCAGATGCTTAGGGATAACGTCTTCTACTATAACGTCTCCGCGGGTGGCGGCTGCGGCCATCATAAAAGTACCTGCCTCAATCTGATCAGGAATAATGGTGTATTCACAGCCGTTCATTCTTTCCACGCCTTTGATACGGATGACATCGGTTCCGGCGCCTTTTACATTTGCGCCCATGGAATTCAAAAAGTTGGCCACATCGACCACATGAGGCTCTTTGGCTGCGTTGACAATAGTTGTAGTGCCTTCTGCCCTAACCGCAGTAAGCATAATATTTATGGTAGCACCTACGCTGACCAGGTCCAGATAGATCTCATTGCCGATCAGCTTTTTAGCTTCAGCTTTTACTATACCGTGTTCTATTTTAACGTCTGCGCCTAAGGCCCGGAAACCTTTAATATGCTGGTCTATAGGCCTGGCTCCGATATCACAGCCCCCTGGGAGCGGTATTTCTGCCTTGCCGAATTTTCCAAGCAGTACACCAAGTAAGTAATAAGAAGCACGCAATCGCTTTACCATATCGAAGGGAGCCTTATAATCCCTTAATGATGTACCGTCAATTTGGGCAACTCCTCGATTACTTAATTTTACCTTAGCTCCAACTTCTTCCAGTATATTGGATAAACAAATAACATCATCTATGTATGGAAGATTATCGATGATGCACGGTTCATCTGCCAGTAATGCTGCAGGCATAATTGCAACTGCTGCATTTTTTGCTCCTCCTATGGTTACTCTGCCTGTCAGCGGTTTCCCGCCTATTATATGAAATCTTTCCAAAAGTACCGCCCCAGTCTGCAGACCAGGGGCTTCACCTCCTGAATTCTTTTGTTAGGGTCTATCTATTATTAAAAAATACTTAAGATTGCTTTCAGATTTTATTATGCTGGATGAATTCATTATAACATGGGTTCTTTACATTTGCATTAAGAAACTTTACATTCATTAGGAAAATTTGCTGAATTTTTGCTTTTTTCCAGTTAAAAGCATCAGCCTGCAGCTGGCACTGCAGGCTGGTATTGGCAAATAGAAATTAAGGAAGATATTTAAGCGGGTTTTTCGGATTATCATTTACCCGAACCTCGAAGTGCAGATGAGGCCCGGTGCTGTTGCCGGTACTGCCCATATACCCTATAACTTGTCCTTTGGAAACCTTCTGGCCTGATTTTACCTTAATGCTGCTCATATGGGCATAGAGAGTAGTAAGGCCTCCACCGTGACTGATCTTTACCATCCTTCCATAACCGCCCTGCCGCCCTGCAAAAGTAACCGTTCCTGAATCAGCGGCATAGATGGGCGTGCCCTTGGAATTGGCTATGTCAATCCCTTTATGCGGCTTGCCCCAGCGTCTTCCAAAACGGGAGGTAATTCTTCCTTTTGTGGGCCATGCCAGCCTTCCGCTTCCCCTGGAGCTGCAAGCCAACAAAGCTTTTGTCCCCGTGGCTATTATCTTATTGACAGGTTTCTTAATAATTTCTTCTGATTTAACTTCCCTTTCCTTTTCCACGCCGTTGACTTTCCTGATTAAAACTCCTACTTTTTTGAGCCCTTTTTCTCCTTCCTGTATAACCTTGGACTGGTTGGTATACATGGAGCTGTCATTCTTTGTTTCTGTTTCGTAGGCTATGGATTCTTCATACTCTGTTACCTGGGTGGTAACTACATTTAACAGCATCTTAGGATAGGATAAACGTAAAGTCTGACCGGCACGCAGTTTCTTTGGATTCCTTTCAGGATTCATTGCCATTAATTCGTCCAGGTCTATTTTATACTTTCTTGATATATCCCAGAGAGTGTCATTTTCTTGTATTGTATATTCCTCAATTGTTTCCTGGGCCTCTTTAATCTTTTCTTTTAATTCATCTACACTTTTCACTTCAGCAAAAGGAACAGAAACCGGTTCAATTTTTACCTCTTCCTGAAAGTATGCATCCTCAAGGGAAGAACCTTCTTCCAGAAATTGAGATTTTACATGATTCAGCAGCTCATGTGCTTCCTCTTCAAGCTTTACCACACCGATTAATTCATCATCAGCATATATGGAATATGCTTTAACAAGAACTTCTGTATATTCCTTAAATGATTTTTCCAGGCTTGCTTTTGTGGAAAGCTGCTCCGGCTTGATGGATACAGTTTCAAATGTCATGCTGCTTACTGTTGAAATGTCCATATTGTAGAGCGAGGCCTTGTCGCTTAAAACTTCATCCATTACCGCCCGGGCAGATATGGGATCGCATACATACCCTACTTCCTTTCCGTCCAATAGAACCCTGTTGGCTGTAATGGTTTCGTCAGCCATTATCATAGCAGCCTCTTCTGCTGCAAATACCTCCATGTTCCCAATCATTCCGGTAACCAGAAAAACTGCCAGCAGTAAAACAGTCAGCTGCTTAATGCTGGTTTGGCAAACTGGCAGCTCCCTGCATTTTGAAACAAGTTTCTTCCACGCTTCTATGATTTGTTTCTTTCTCTGCAGCAGCTTTTCAGACCCTTTTTCAATCAGATTCTTCCATCTGGGATGCTGGAAATAATTCATAATTAACTCCTCTTGTCTTTAGCTT
>JAAZHD010000216.1 GCA_012510895.1 Clostridiales bacterium | reverse complement strand
TCCTCTCCCTTTGCTCCCTGCCCATTTCCGGAAGACCATATACCCAATCCTTATGAATACGGTGGGCCGTGCTTGCATCAATAACCTTTGTGCGGTCATTTTTAATCAGGCTTGCCGCCTCTTTTGCTGCAGCATCCGGAAGGCAGAGGAAAACCAGATCCGCTTCATTCAGGAATTTTCTGCGTTCATCTATGTCTCTTCTTTTTTCGTAGTCTATCTTCAGTATTTCCAAATCCGTCCTTTTGGACAAGTATTCGTGAATTCTAAGCCCTGTTGTGCCTTCCTGCCCGTCAACATAGATCTTATATTTCATAATGCAATACCTCCACAGATTATATGTATTATAAAAACTTCTTTTTTAAATCATTTCCGAAAATACCTGATTCGTGGATTCAGCCTTTTATCATATCGTTTCATGTTCCGCATAAGATAACCCTTTTGACAGGTATACAATGAAGATAATAATGCCTGTAAGAGCAAGCAGATCCCCCGGAACCGGCAGATAGGCAAGCCAAAAACCAATTGAACGAGAACTTTTTTCAGTTAAATGCCTTGCAAGTGATTCTATGTAATAACGAAGTATTAAGGAGTAAAGTTTCGATAAAAATGAAAAAAGAAAAAAGAAGAAACCGCCTTTGTACAGCAGTTTTTTTGATTTGCTGCCATAAAAACAAATTATCATACCTATCAGTAAAGAGGCCGTTGTTATAATATTCAGGATGGCGATGAACATATGTATACATCCTCCTAGCCCTTCTTATTATGCTTCGGATTTGCTGTTATAACAACAATTTAAGTATAACACAGATAAAACCGGTTTAAAAGAAAATAGAAGCACTTATGGAAATGAAAATTAGTTTACATTTCCTGCTTATCTAAGATATAGTAATATTGTATGCTTTATTAAGCAGTGACAGAGCACAGTGACCTATAAACACAATACATAGCTATAAATTATAAGGAGGAACAGCCATGAGCCAATATGATATCACAAAAGATGATCCCAATTTCATAACTAATTCCGACTTGCCGGTTAAGAATGTACGCTGGATAAACTGTCAAAGGCCGCCCATAGAAATATTTGGTCTGGCCCACTGTCAGGGTGATGAATTCTGGCGTATGCCGCCCGGAGTCAAAGATACTATAAACGCCGGTGTCAGCGGCCTGGCCACCCATACTGCCGGTGCTCGTATCCGATTTCGGACCGATTCTCCCTACGTTGCGTTAAGAGTAAAGCTTTTATACACCGATTCCATGTCCCATATGCCTCTGACAGGAAAGTCAGGCTGCGACATATACCTGGGAGCAGGCAAAAATAAGATCTTTTATAAAAAGACAGCCATTCCCGCCTCCGTCGACACAGAAGCCTATGAAGCTATCTGCTGCAAGAGACCTGTTATGGAGGATGTTACAGTGAACCTGCCCCTATATAACGGAGTCAAAGCAGTATACATCGGAATCAGCAATGATGCAGAGCTTCAAAGCCCCACGCCCTATACTGTTTCTGTACCTATTGTTTACTACGGTTCATCCATTACCCAGGGCGGATGTGCTTCCCGTCCGGGCAATTCATATCAGGCAATTCTCTCCCGCTGGCTGGATGCAGATTACATTAATTTAGGTTTTTCAGGCAGCGCCAGAGGGGAAGAAAACATGGCTCATTATATAAAAGGTCTTAACATGAGCGTTTTTGTATACGATTATGATCATAACGCTCCAACTGCCGAGCATCTGGAAAAAACCCATGAAAAGTTCTTCAGAATTATAGCTGAAGCTAATCCAAACCTGCCGGTAATTATGGCTTCCAGATGTGATTTTGAATCTGTCTCCCTGCCGGATAACAGCACCAAAGACAGCGAGAAATGCCGTGAAATCATTCGGCGGACCTATGAAAATGCTAAGGCCGACGGCTATAAAAATGTATGGTTTGTCGACGGCCAAACATTTTTTGGAACCCGCGGACGGGACAGCTGTACAGTAGACGGCTGCCATCCCAATGATTTAGGATTTATGCGCATGGCAGAAGGATTTTATCCCTACATAAAAGAAGCCCTTAATTCCATAGGCGGCTGAAAACCTCTGATAGCAAAAAAAGACAGATGAGATAAATTGTAGTTTCCTCATCTGTCTTTTATTAGTTATTTTCCCGGAGGCAGTCTTCAGCATATTGCCGGCCGTTTGCTTCGGCCGGCATTTTGCTTAATCTCCGCCTTTG
>JAAZHD010000215.1 GCA_012510895.1 Clostridiales bacterium | reverse complement strand
TTTCTTTTCATGGGCGGCCTTAAGCATTTCCGCCTCTTCAAGCAGTTCCCGGGCTCTTTGCCTTTCCTTTTCTGCAGCTATTCGGTTTTGCTCGATGCTGTCAAGCACATTCTCAAAATGCAAGCTTTCCTTGCTCAGGTACTTATCTGCGCCCCGGATCAATTCCTCGCTGAATCCAAGACGCTTGGATATTTCAAATGCGTTGCTCCTGCCAGGTACTCCGATGATTAACCTGTAGGTAGGTCTTAAGGTTTCCACATCAAATTCAACCGAGGCGTTTTCCACACCCTCATGGTTAACGGCATAGATCTTGAGTTCACTGTAATGAGTGGTGGCCATGGTAAGAATTCTTCTTTTATATAGATGATCCAGAATAGACATGGCAAGAGCGGCGCCTTCTGTGGGATCCGTGCCGGCACCCAGTTCATCAAAGAGCACCAGATCCCCCGGGCCCACATTCTTCAAAATTTCGACAATATTAGTCATATGAGATGAAAAGGTACTAAGGCTCTGCTCTATGCTCTGTTCATCCCCGATATCTGCATATACATTCTGAAAAACGCCCAGCTCCGTACCGTAATCAGCGGGAACATGGAGACCGGCCTGTGCCATCAGGACAAAGAGCCCTGCGGTTTTTAGCGTAACGGTTTTCCCGCCGGTATTAGGACCGGTAATAACCAGGGCAGTATAGTCACCGCCTAATTCCAGGGAAATGGGAACAGCCTCCTCAGGGTTTATAAGAGGATGCCGGCCGTTTCTGATTCGTATAAAAGGAGTACTCCTCAGTTTGGGGCGCGTCCCTCTTATGGATAAGCTGAAGGAGCCTTTGGCAAAAATCAGATCAAGCTGAATCAATATGGAATGGGATGAGAGGATTTCATCCCCTATTTCAGCAACGTCTGCCGTCAATTCTCCCAGTATTCTTTCTATTTCCTTTTCTTCTTTCAGCATAAGCTGCCTGATTTCATTGTTGGCCTCGACAACAGACATGGGTTCTATAAACAAGGTGGCTCCGCTTGATGACTGGTCATGAACTATGCCCGGCACCTGAGAACGGTATTCCTGTTTGACCGGTATCACATGTCTGCCGTTTCTGATTGTCACTATGGGCTCCTGAAGGAACTTGAGCATCTGAGGGGAATGCAGAATGCTGTTCAGCCTTTCCCGAACCCTGTCATTTGCCCGGCCGATCAGGCGCCTGATATTGGCAAGCTCAGGACTGGCATTATCATATAAACGCTCTTCCGACTCTATGCAGCTGCGTATTTTATCAAGCATTGTTCTCTGAGTCTGAAGCCTTTCTATCATGGCGGGGATTAAGCGAAGCTCAGCCTTTTCCTTATGTTCATTCATTCTGGATCTTACAGAGCTTATAAGCGACAGGACACTGGCTATGTCCAGCAGTTCCACGGGGCTTAAAACAGACCCGATTTTTGCTTTTTTGACAGCCCTTTCTATATCGGGAAAAGGCGCTATAAAGCTGCGGCCTTCCCTTGCAAGAATGGATTCGGCCTCTGACGTCTCATCCTGCCATATTTCTATCAAAGCAAGTTCAGATGCGGGTTTTAGATTCAGAGCCAAAGTCCGCCCTGATTCGGATTGGGCGAAATCGGCAAGTTTATTTATTATTTTATGGTATTCCAGAACCTTAAGTGTTTTTTCGTTCATCATAGCTCCTTGTGATGAAAATTCTTTTCTATTTAACGCCGCGGAAAAAGTGACCTTTGGTAAAACCTTTGTTCTTTACTGCCTTAGCATAATCAGCAAACTTTTCCGGCAATGGGGCTCCGGGATTATCAAGTGCATAGCGGTAGGACTTAATCACCGGTTCCGCCTCCTCTTGGGACAGGCCTTCCAATTTCAGGCCCCATGATGAGAGAGGCAAATCGTGAAAGCTTTTCATGTCATCAGCAAGAAAAACAGGCTGACTGTTCAGTAATTCACTGTAACAGCGGGCGATTCGCTTCTTTCGGATTGGAAAAGTATATCCTTTCCGGTCCGTCAGGGTATACTCCCCTGTAAATCTGCAGTGTTCGCAGCTGTGACCGTTTTTTGCATGAGGACAGTATTCCAG
>JAAZHD010000214.1 GCA_012510895.1 Clostridiales bacterium | reverse complement strand
TTAGGAATATGTGTCACCAGTCGTGCCAGCCAGTCAAGAGCAGTAAAACGCTCTTTGTCCTTGCTCCTCTTTCCTTTATAGATAATCTGATCCATACCGAATGTCCCTTCAGATGCGCCAATATAAATGGAGCGCCTGGTGTAGGGAAATCCCTGATGGCTATGTCATTTATTAAGGAAAGCGGTAGAAATTTTTATATTATTAGAAGGAGCAAACATGATGGTGCCTTTATTAACGAAATTAAAAGTGTATTCAGCAAAGCTGCACAAAATGCCCCTTCAATTATTTTACTTGATGATATGGATAAATTTGTTGTTGAGGATAAGAGTAAAGAAGAGTATGTGGCCATACAAGCTTGTATAGATGAAGTTAGTTCTTCAGATGTATATGTGATAGCTACAGCCAACTCAACCCATGACATTCCAAGTTCTCTCTTACGTGCTGGACGATTTGATCGAAAGATTCGTGTTTATCCTCCTCGTGGCAATGATGCAGTAAGAATTATAAGACACTATTTAGAATCTAAATCTATCATTAGTGATGTAAATTTTGATGATGTCGCAAAAATGTTAATAGGCAGATCATGTGCCGAGTTGGAAACAATAATAAATGAAGCGGCAATATATGCTGGCTATGAGAGAAAAGAAAAAATAACTATGGAGCATTTAGTTCGCTCTGTTTTACGTATTGAGTATGGTGTATCTAACTCAGTATTAACTGCTGATGCTTTGCGTCTTGAAAAGATAGCATATCATGAAGCGGGACATGTTGTTGTTTCTGAAGTACTAGATCCTGATGGCGTCGGTCTTGCTTCACTTCATGCTCGGGATAAAGCAGAGCAAAGTGGATTTGTAATCAGGTGTTCGGATTGGTTGGTACCCATGCATAATATATTAATGCTATTAGCAGGCAAAGCTTCCACCGAACTAAAGTATGGTAAAGTAGATGAATTTGCGTCAAAGGATGTTATGCGGGGAATAGAAGAAATCACTATAGGTGTAGTTACAAATGGTATTTGTGGAATAAGTGCACTTAATGTGTTTGATGATTACGAAAATCCATCAGATATGCTGCGTGCAAAACAAGAATGCATTATTCAAGCTTAGTTAGAACGATATATGCTGAAAGCAAAAGAAATAATAGCACATAATCATGAATTTGTTGAAGCGGTTGCAACTGCGCTAATAGAAAAGAATATCCTTCTTAATTCGGATATTAGAATGATTAGGAATAGATTCAATATTGTAAAGGCTGCTATTTAGATTCTACTAAAAAGTTGAATGTTAAGATATTGCACCGGAAGTTGCGGGCATCACCAGCGCTATTAATACCAAGGCTATTATAGGCCTTGGTATTCTTTATTTTTGACTTTTATTAGTAAATTCCAGTTCGTCATTCTCTCAACTTCATTCCTACCTTACTTAGACATTCAATAATTATCGGCAGTGATTTGGGCCCGATTCCATGTAATGATAGAAGCTCTTTCTTACTCAATGATGCTAACTTATCAAAATTATCAATTCCCTCGTTTTCAAGTGCTCTTCTTGCTGGATTAGATAACTTGCCTAAAAAATCCTTATATTCCATTTATATCCGTGACAGATTTTTTATTATTTAAACTTTCTACTAATTTATACCCTAATTAACGCTCCTGCCAAACTGTATGTTATGTAATCGTATTATGCAGCAATGATATGTCTGTAGTAGTTTTTAAAATACCTTATATAGAACAGTTTACTGAATTACTTAGAGTAAATGCAGGAATTTAGAAAGTTTTAAAGAAATGCTAAATTATTGAAGTATTACTTTTAAACAATACTAAGTGCAAGAATCTCTATAGAACCTGGAGGTTAGGGTTATGGGTATAATAAATGAAAAGGTAATACATAAAAAGTATGGGGAAGGCATTATCATCTCATATGAAAATCGATCTATAACAGTTAGATTTCAGCAAGGTGATAAAAAATTCATTTATCCTGATGCTTTTGATGGATACTTAACGCCTATAGATAGTTTATTTGCTGAAAAGATAAAAAGGGATTTGGAGATCATAAAAGTCTCTGTAAAGGAAGAAAAAGAGCCTCAGATTAAGTATATACAAAGAGAACCAGGAACTATCAATATAAATCAGAATAAAGTATTTAAAAAGGTCTATACCCGTGCTAATATTGCATTTAAATGCAACTATTGTGATGGAGGACATTCATCTGAGCAGGTTGGGTTTAATGGTGTATGCAGTAATAAAATGATCAGATATAATATTGAGGTAGGAAAACGTATCTGGTGCAGTTCGGAGCGCTGCTATTGTTCTAAATACCTAAAAGGTAAGATTACCCGCCGGAAGTTAGAAGAATACTTTGAAAGTGGTGACTTAATATGTTATGAAAGCCAGATGCTTAGGGATTGGAGGGCTCTGGCAGGGATTGTGGAAACAGGTGAGAGAAAAGGACGGCCTATGAGGCTGAATCAAGTGCAAGTTAACAGTCTATGTGTATTAACTACGCGCGATCCATATTCCCATGAGAAAGATAGGTATATATTTGGAGTCTTTCTTGTTGATGAAGCATTTGAGGGTGACAATAGGGAGGAAGGTTTTGTAACTACAAGATCAAAATATAAAATTAAGCTATCTCCGCAGGAAGCCCATAGGATGTTGTTTTGGAACTATCATGCCAATAACAGCCAGTCCGAAGCTATAGCCTGGCGATCAGGCTTGCACAGATATCTTGATGACGAACAAGCAGTTCAGATTCTGCAAGACATTATTATACTGAAACAAGGAACTAAAGATGAGAAATTGGCAGCCTCATTTTTAGAGTATTTCGCTCGGGTTAACAGCATTGACGTTAGCAGGGTATCAGAGAAAAATGGAGCGTTGCAAAGGAATTTATAATGATGAAAATAGATAATGTTACTGCCTATATCTTGGATGATTGGACGATTTGAAGCAGATCCGCTGATTATCAAAAGAAAATGTTATCAGCGGATCTGTTTTTTTGCTGTGAGCAGACTCGCTCCTGGAATATATTGCTTTAATTAACATAATTATAGTTCTGACATTCGTATGTAAACTCTGATATAGTAACATAGGCAGTTTCATATGATGTATCAGAGTTAATGTTGGCAGGATTTCGATAGAAAAACAATAACAGATAGGAAGAGCTCAAAATGAATAATATACTTAGTTTTATTCCTGGATTCAGAAGCAATACAAAATGGAAGAAGATAATAGCAATTATCTACTATGCTATTCTTGTATTAATGATGTTCTCAGAGTTTTTTACAGCATTAGCCGGAGTTGCCCTGCCATTTTTGATATTCGGATTTTCAGACCTAATAAGGCACAAGAAGAAAGCGATACCTTTAAAAAATGCTTTTGTTGGTCTTTCCCTTGCATTATTAGTATTTATTTTTTCAGTAGGTATGGCTGGTCCATCTGAAAACAATGATTCTCCCACTGGCAGCGGGATAGTAAATCATAATGAAGATAAGGTCATAGATAAAGATGACGGACAGCTTGCGACTAGCGCACCGGATGAAAAGACCGATAACGAAAACACCAATAAAACTGATGATAATTCTGATAGCATTATTGATGTTAATAATGAACAAAAGAATGATGAATCAGATTCAAAAAAAAATGATATAGAGAATGAAAATAAGCAGAACAGCAATGTAAGTGGCAAAGTTGTAGTTCATTATATTGATGTAGGACAGGGAGATTCTATTCTGGTCCAGGCACCGTCTTTTAATATGCTTATAGACGGCGGGAACAGAGACAATTCAGCAGTAAACTATATTAAGAAACAGGGCATAAGTGAACTGGACCTTGTAATTAGTACGCATCCGCATTCAGACCACATAGGCGGTTTGATTAATGTATTAGAGGAGATAAATGTTAAGGAAGTTATTGATCCTGCAGTAGTACACACGACCAAAACATTTGAAGACTATTTGACCCTGATTGATGAAAAAAATATTAAGTTTACGGAAGCCAAACCTGGAATGAAAAAAGATTTAGGCAATGGTGCCAGCCTGGAAATCTTAGGCCCGGCATCTGCTTCAGGCAGCAATCTAAATGATGTCTAAGTTGTTGCCAGGCTGGCATTTGGCAATGTATCATTCTTATTTGCCGGTGATTCAGAGACAAAGGTACTCAACAGGCTTGCAAAAGAGGATATTAAGAGCGATGTGCTAAAAGTTGCGCATCACGGAAGTCATAACGGGGTAACTCAGGAATTTATAAAAGCTGTCAGTCCAAAAGCTGCTATTATATCAGCAGGAAAAGATAATGGTTATGGACATCCTCATAATGAGGCCCTGGATATCTTAGCAGCCAATGGAGTTGATATTTACAGGACGGACCTTCAGGGCACCATCGTGATAGAATCAGACGGTCAGATTATAGATGTAAATGTAAAAC
>JAAZHD010000213.1 GCA_012510895.1 Clostridiales bacterium | reverse complement strand
TGTTTATGTATTAGCAAGCCTCAATCATGAGGCGCTAATTCATAAAACGAGGTTAGAAAATGGGATTTTTCAATGAAGCAATCAACATTCTCAAAGTATTAGTCATTGCCCTTGGAGCAGGACTGTCTGTCTGGGGCGTTATCAACCTGCTCGAAGGCTATGGCAATGACAACCCAGGTGCCAATGCTCATGGTTAATAAAGTAGTAGACTAAAGATACAGACAGCCACCCCGTGCTTTTCCGTAAATAGTCTTAACTCAAAACAAACGAACGCTGCTATAAAAATAATCTTTTATAACAGCGTCCGTTTGTTTAAGCGGTTTTAATCACTCGACAGAAAATAAATTGGAAAAACTACTAAAAAGATCGGAGCTTTCTGGCGTGATATAGTTACCATTGCTAAGGTAGTCTGTTGCATAAACGGACTCTACATCAATAGTAAAAGAGTGTTCCTCTCCGCACTCCTCAAAGGTAATATAATATCGCGGGAAACCAATAGGTTTTGTTGTACTTTTTGCATTATCTCGACAGGAAACAATCAAGTCAAACAAGTCCTGAAGGGCTTCCGCATCACCAACGGTCAGAGTGCTATTGGCTGTCTTGGAATATTCGTCAAAATCTGCATAATAGACAACCTTAACATTTTCCACCGTGCGATCAACCTGTTCCTTTTCACAGGAAGAAGAATTACAACCTGTTAGTAACATTAAAATTGCCATCCCACCAATAAGAATGGGAAGAAAGAACCGGGCATCATTGGGACGATACATGGCGTTACCTCCAATCATAGTTTGTCAGATAGGTATTCTATCTGCATAATAAGTCTACCATATAATGACCATCTTTTTCAATATGGCGGCAGTAATCTGTTTGTGAATTTTCTATGAACGGGCAGCTGTGAGAGGCACTTTGAAAATGGTAAAGGGGAACGGTGCGAATTGCCCATATGAAAACTCCTTGCTCCTGTCTTTAGACAATATTGGTGGCGGCTACCGATATTGTGCCGCAGAGAAAAAATGAGGGCATCGTCTCCTATAAATTCATCACGAAAGATAGCAAAACAGGCTGCACCCGTCAATGGTCGAGATAAACGCTTACGCGCCATTGACAGCCGCAGCTTGTTTCGCTTTTCGGCAGACAAGGAGGGCAAGCACAAGCTGTGCCTGCCCTCCCTGATCTCAGGTTGATTTCTCATAAATCAAGTATATGTTTTTTGAACGGTTTGCATGGCAAGCCGTTTTTTTACGCCCATTTTTTCAAAATTTTATCATCAATCTTTGGCAAAACGCGCTTGCCCGGCTTTGTAGGTAGTAGAGGGGGAAATCAGCAGCTTTACGGCAGGGCAGAGCGTGAGTTGTCAGAGCAAGATTCTACCGAGGTGCCATAATTCGCTGTCCGCTCATTCTTCCCCATCGGAATCTTGTTGGGGAGTGCCTTCCCCAAACCCTGCTGTTGCGGCTTACGCCGGAGAGAGCGCCGAAGATCAAACCATTAAGAATTTGTGAACATTGAAAAACAGCCCCGTACTTTTTGCCGTTTTTTCTTTAGGTATTTGAGGAGATGTTTTTCTGTTTACAAACGATACCGCAGAAAGGAGTTGAAACCTATGCCCCGCAAAAGATACAACACGCCGCACAGAACCCATGTCGTGAAAACACGGTTGACCGATGAAGAACACGAGCTGTTTCTCAATCAATGTCGCAC
>JAAZHD010000212.1 GCA_012510895.1 Clostridiales bacterium | reverse complement strand
GAATCAGGTTGAAGAAGCGCTGGAGGCCAGGGAATTGGTTAAGATTCATGTCCTGGATAATTCCGATCTCTCACCCAGGGAAGCCTGTGATATTATTGTGGGAAAAACCGGGGCAGAGCCTGTTCAGGTAATAGGAAGCAAATTTGTAGTATACAGAAGGTCTTCAAAAAACCCTGAAATACAATTGCCTTAAAGAGAAAAAAAGATCACTTCCGATATAACGGAAGTGATCTTTTACAATGACTGGCTTTTATTGCTGTTTCCATATTTATATTTCAGAAGCTTATTTATTTAAGCCAGCATGGATCTTATAAACCATAACTCCTTGCTGTAGCCGGCCACATGTTCTTCAAACTCCATTACTACCTCAAAATCATCGTCTTCATCTGCTTCATTTCGGATATCTGTTGCTAACTTTTTCATTTCATTTAAATAACCTTCGAGGATTTTAACAGTTTCTTCACAAGTAAATTTATCGCCGTCAAGCTCTTTAATGGTAGCGTTTTGCAGGTAATCGGAAAGCTTTGTTAAAGGCTTCTCACCCTTCATCTTGAGAAGCTCTGCTACTGCATCATATTTTTCAAAAAAATCATCATATAATTTCTCAGTATATTCATGAATTTCAACAAACTGCTTTCCTACAACATTCCAGTGCAGATTATGTAGGTTAGCATTTAATACAGCCAGATTTGACAAATATTCATTTAATTTAGCATAGTTTTTCATTTTATTCCTCCTTTTATATCCCAGCAAATATATTGTATTTCTATGTCTTATTATATTAATACCCAGTCATAAGAATTATAAACAATGATATGGGGCATCACCTGTATTTTTCTCTGCCCGGATGGTGGATTGACAACCATTTTTTTGGCTGTTATACTAGGCATTGAAATAGCAAATTGCTGCATTTTTTTTGATTGATGTCACATTTAACCAATGGGGCTGGACACAGTTTTCTGCTAAGGTACCAGAAGTCGATAAAACGAAGGGAGTTTGATTTGTATGTTATATGCAGGGGTCAGCGAAAAAAATATCACTCCGGATTTTCCAGCGCTTTTATCCGGGTACCCCCTACCAAAAGATCGTTATCATGAAGAAGCGCATGATGACTTAAAAGCCCACATTTTCTACCTGAATAATGAAGAAACAGACCTCGTAATCATTACGCTCGATTTGATCAGTTATTCCAAGCGAAGAGTTAAAATGGTCAGAGAACAAATTCAGAAAGTTTGTCAAATCGAACCAGGTAATATTCTCATATCTGCTACTCATACCCACTCAGGGCCGGTAACCGGCAGTGTTCCTTTCTTAAGCGACAACAGAGAAATGTATCCCCACTATCTGGATAAAGTCAATAATCTAATAGTCGAGGGCGTGAAGGAAGCTAAAGATTCAGCTTTTCCTGCAAAAATAGCAATGGGGAAGGGAATATGCGGCAAGGAACAGGGTGTCGGCGGCAACCGGCGGCATAAAGACGGTCCTGCAGATCCTGAAGTCTGGGTAACGGGCATCAAGGATTCTGATGATAATCTCAGAGGTGTTTTAGTGAATTACGCACTGCATCCTACCTTCCTTCATGCGGAAAGCAGGGTTATAACTGCGGATTATCCGGCTTTTATTTATGAGTATTTCCAAAGCAAAAATCCTGATTTGGTGGTTGGCTTCCATACCGGGGCAGCAGGCAACCAATCTTCCCGCCATTTCAGAACAGGTCAAACCTTTGAGGAGGCAAAACGTGTCGGCTATGCAATAGCAGCCGAGGCAGAAAGGGTTTTATCACAACTCACCTATGAAGATGATGTTAAGTTATTTGCAACTCATGCTGAACTCTATCCCGAAATTAAACGCATTCCATCTGTTGAAGAAGCAAGAGCCCAACAGATAGAAGCAGAAACCAGGTATAAGAACTCAGTAAAAAACAAGGAGCCATATCCGGTACAGCGTACCCTTGAATGTGCTTTGATTGGCGCCAACAGAATGTTAAGCAGGGCGGAAGCCGGGGACAAGGTTATGGAAGGCATTATGGCAAATTCACCTTTTGAAATATTTGTTATGGGCATAGGTGAAAACAGAATTGTAGCTTGTCCGTGTGAGATCTTCGTGGAATTTGCCCTGAGGTTAAAGAAGGAGTCACCTTACAAAAACACCTACCTTGCCAGCACTTCCAATGGATACGGCAGCGGATATGTATGCACTCCGGAATCTTATGATGAAGGCGGCTATGAGCCGACTGTATCCATGTATGAAAGAACAGTCGGAGACGCTATAATCGATAAGGCTTTGGAACTGCTGAGAGAGA
Source organism: Clostridiales bacterium (assembly GCA_012510895.1). GTDB lineage: Bacteria > Bacillota > Clostridia > Caldicoprobacterales > DTU083 > JAAZHD01. The sequence continues at coordinate 2,273 of JAAZHD010000212.1, read as the reverse complement.
ATTAACAGAGTTAACGGTATCATAAAGATGCCGTCGCCATATGGATAAAAATAACAGGAGGGAAATATTATGTCTTATTATTATGGAGAACTAAACTATGTACAAATTCAGGAAGCTATTGACAAGAATTCAGTCATAATTCTGCCAATAGGCACTACAGAAGAACACGGTAAGCATCTGCCCGTAGAAACCGATGCAATGATTGCCAAGTATGTAGGGGATAAACTGGGAGCTGCATGCCAGGAAGCAGGTATTCCCGTATTGGTAATGCGCACCATCCACTATGGTTTTTCCATGTCAGTGGTAAGAAAATGGCCTGGATGTCCCAATATTAATACCCGAACCTTTATGGACTATATTTACAGCATGGTTGAATCCCTGATTAAAGAAGGCTTCAGAAAAATTGTTCTCTTAACCTGCCATGGCAACCATGACAGTCTGCTTCGCACTGTAATGAGGGAAATTGCTGACGCTCACAATGTTTACATTATGACTTTGGCACCATTTGCGCTTGCAAAAGATACCTATGAAAGGTTGAAAAAAGATCCTGAAGGGGACATTCATGGCGGAGAATATGAAACCTCCTGCATGCTTCATATTGCCCCTGAACTGGTTGACACATCAGCTTACACAAACGTGGATGCCATTCGCTGCAATACACCCCTTCGCGGTCCTGTATCAACATGGGGTCTGCAGAAAACCCAAACCGGTCTTTTTGGAGATCCGACCTATGCCACAGCTGAATTAGGAAAGGCATGTCTGGAAGCAGCTGTTGAAAAAGGCGTGGAATATATTAAAGCATACTATGAACATAATGAGCAAAGCTGAGTTTAATTAACGAATAATGTGGTAGATATATTACATAGATCTAATCAGATTTATGCAGTATATCTACCTTGGAGCAAAATGGATAAAACAACAAGACTATGGAAGATGAGAGAGCGAGGAGATGAGTATAATGAGTGATTTTACCTTTGAACCGGCACCTTGGATACCTTTTAGAGATAAGGAAGTTTTAGAGCGTGTACGAAATATTAAAAGGGAGGATATGGAAAAGCATCCTAACCCGGATTTTAAAATTAAAATTGTACCTGACAGCGGTGCCATTTTTGTAGGCGACATGGTTATGCGGATGAAGATGTCCGATGATCTGGATCAGACCTGTGTTATGGGCATACCTAATCCTGCACCGGTGGCCTACATGCAGGTAGCAGAATTAGTTAATCGCTTTAAGATCAATTGCCGGAATGTACATATATTCGGCATGGATGAATGGGCTGATGATGCAGGGAATATAGCACCCATTACCTATAGACGGGGTTTCACCTATTCATTTATGAAATATCTGGTTAACCGGATTGATGAATCCCTGCGTATGCCAATGGAAAACGTTCATTATCCAACCAATGAAAACGCAGCTGATTATACAAAGATGATTGAAGACATAGGAAACGGCGGGGCTGATATAACATACAGCGGTCCCGGTTGGGCCGGGCATATTGGCTTTGTGGATCCCTTAAGCCCGGAATTCGCATGTGATTCAGTGGAAGAATTCATTGAAATGGGAGCTCGTTTGGTGACACTGCATCCTCTTACCATTGCACAGAATTCTCTACACGGTGTTTTCGGTCAAAGCGGCGATCTGGCCAATGTTCCTCCAAAAGCCTTCACCATTGGCCCCAGAGACATAAAGAATGCTAAGAACAGAATGGAGACTCATGGCATCACCACTTGTGGAACCCATTCTGCCTGGCAGAGGATGATTTCCAGATTAGTTCTTTATGGTCCGGTTACTCCTTTGGTGCCATCTTCCATATTACAGCTATGGCCGACAAGCGTATATGTCAGTGAAGCCATTGCAGCTCCAATAGAAATAAATGAAATCGAGGGTTATTAATATGAAAGCGATTGTAAATGGAAATATAGTTCTCGAAGATAGAATTATTGAGAACGGAGTCGTTTTAATCACTGAAGGAAGAATTGAACAGGTAGGCAGCAGGGACGAAATAAATGTCCCTGCAGGCTATGAAATAATTGATGCAAAAGGCTTATTTGTAGGCCCGGGATTTGTAGACATTCATTGTCATGCAGGCGGAGATTACTGGGCATATCAAGATCCTGAAAAAATGGCCTCTTTCCACCTGGCCGGAGGAACTACTTCCATTAATTGCACCATATTCCACGATATCGGGGAAGAAGGGGCAATTGATGCCATGAGGAAAATAAGAAAAGCCATGGAAGAAAACAGGACGGGAAATATTATGGGCGTACAT
>JAAZHD010000211.1 GCA_012510895.1 Clostridiales bacterium | reverse complement strand
TGCTTATATAATCCAGGGCAAGATCGATGGTCTGCATCCCTTTCTCCTGTATCGCATTCTTTTTCTGAAGCATGGCAAAAAACTCATACAATAAAGAGAGGGTACGAAATTCCTTATTATTGACCCCAAAATTTTCCCTCAGCTTAAGGACGCAGTTTTCCATCTGCTTTATATCAGAAAACCGGAATATCGGATATTCTAGGCTGATATCACATAAATTACAGATATTTTCAGCATCAGTGCCATGAAAGCCAACCCAGCAATACCTCCATGGGTTTTCCCGGTCTGCCTGGTACCAGGTCACTACACCGGGCACTATAAGAAAACCCTCGCCTTTTTTCAGACGGTATTTTCTCTTCCCCACCCAAAAAACACCTTCACCGTCCAGGATGCAATGCATAAGATAATGATCTCTGACTGCGGGGCCAAACCGGTGACCGGGCTTACAGGATTCAAAGCCTACCTGATGAATATAAACAACACTGGAACCGATGCCTCTTCCCCTGCTCATGCATTCGCAATCCATAATATCTCCTGCCTCATTTCAAGGTATACATCATATTGTTAATTATACCATCTGCTCCTTATTATGCAACATTAAGACAATAATCCGCAACACAAATCCATATTCATTCAATCAGATATCTAATAAAATAGATTTAGACATGCCGACAGCTTGTCTTAATAAATTTTTAAATAAGGAGGATCATTTCATGCCGAAAATCACTTTTATGGGCGCAGGCAGCACTGTGTTTGCCAAAAATGTACTGGGCGACTCCATGTGTACACCGGCTCTTCAAAACAGCGAAATTGCCCTGTACGATATTAACGCCGAAAGATTGAGAGATTCTGAAATAATACTGAATGCTATCAATAAAAATGTTAATGAAGGCAGAGCAACTATTAAAACCTACCTGGGTGTTGAAAATCGCAAAGAAGCCCTGCGGGGAGCAGATTTTGTAGTTAATGCCATTCAGGTAGGGGGCTATGACCCCTGTACCATTATAGATTTTGAAATACCGAAGAAGTACGGGCTTCGTCAGACTATCGGGGATACCCTGGGCATTGGCGGTATTATGCGTGCCCTTCGTACCATTCCTGTTTTAGAGGAGTTTGCCGCAGACATGGAAGAGGTCTGCCCCAATGCCTGGTTCCTGAATTATACCAATCCTATGGCTATGTTAACCGGATACATGCTGCGTTATACCGGCATTAAAACCGTAGGACTCTGTCACAGTGTTCAGGTTTGTTCCGAAAGGCTGCTTAAAGATCTGGGAATGGAAGATAAGCTTGAAGGCCGCCGTGAGCTTATTGCCGGCATCAACCACATGGGCTCGCTGCTTGATATAAGAGATAAAGACGGAAATGATCTATATCCAGAAATCCGCAGGCGGGCAGCAGAGAAAAACGCAACTGAAAAGCACTATGATATGGTTCGCTATGAATATATTAAACGTTTGGGTTATTATTGTACTGAGTCAAGCGAGCATAATGCAGAATATAATCCTTTCTTTATAAAAAGCCGATATCCCGAATTGATAGACAAGTTTAATATTCCTTTGGACGAGTATCCAAGACGCTGCATCAGCATGATAAATACCTGGGCTGAAAGAAAAAAAGAATTGTTTGAAGACGGAAAGATAACCCATGTGCGCTCCCATGAGTATGCTTCCAGCATTATGGAAGCCATGATTCTAAACAAGCCCTATAAAATCGGGGGCAATGTGCTTAATAAGGGCTTAATCGAAAACCTCCCCTCCGATGCCTGTGTTGAAGTTCCCTGCATGGTGGACGGCAGCGGAGTTAATCCAACCTATGTAGGCAGACTGCCGGTTCAGCTGGCTGCCATGAATATGACCAATATCAATGTGCAGTTAATGACCATTGAGGCCGCACGCACCAGAAAGATTGAAAACATATATCAGGCTGCAATGCTGGATCCCCTGACTGCTGCAGAGCTTTCCATTGATGATATAGTAAAGATGTGCGATGAATTGATTGAGGCTCATGGACCCTATATGGCGATGTATTCCAGATAGAGGCCAGAAGTCGGAGGTCGGAAGTCTGACTGGAAGCTGATATCAAAAAGGGTTGAACGGAAAGTTTCGTTCAACCCTTTTTATGGTTAAATAATTACTCAAAGTCAACAACCTGCTGTTTTTCCGCAGACTCGAAAATGGCTTCCATCAATCTCATAACCCGCATTACCTGAGGCAGTTTAACTATTATTTCTGCTTCACCATTTAAGCAGGCTGCAACATTTCTGTAAAATTCCTTAATGTTTCCAGGAACAGCAGGAATGATTTCCTCAGTGATAGTATCTTCTCTTCGAGGAGCCATGGTCTTGGTAAGGCCTGCAGCTGTTCTTACAGGTACAATATCAGTTTCACTCTTACCAACTGCTTTAACAACTCTGGCGTCATCTCCCCAATTCTGCAGCACTGCTGTACCGTTATTGCCCAGCATGTACCATCTTGGCAGAGAAATGAAATTGCTGGTTCCAACTTCCAATAGATAGTTAAGTCCGCTTTCGAAAGTCAAAACTACCCGGAAACCGTCATCAACCAGTTGATTGGTTACATGAGTCAGGGTGGCATACACCTTTTTAACTTTTTCGTTAACCATCAATAAGGCCTGATCAAGGATATGAACGCCCCAGTCAAGAACCATGCCGCCGCCGTATTCTTTTTCCTGTCTCCAGTCTCCCGGTATCCCTCTGGAACCGTGCACCCTGGACTCAATGGCAAAGACTTCACCAAGCAAACCTTCATCATAGATTTTCTTCATAGTAAGGAAGTCTTCATCCCAGCGTCTATTCTGGTGTACAACCAACAATTTGCCGGTCTTTTCGGAAACATCGATCATTTCCTGTAAATCTGCTGAACTTAAGGTAATCGGCTTTTCGCAAACCACATGCTTGCCTGCCCTCATTGCATCAATGGCAATTTCCTTATGTACATGATTGGGAGTAGCAACCAGAATGATGTCTATGGACTCATCAGCCAGAATAGCCTCTCTGCTGTCGTATACCTTAAGACCCTTCTCTCTGGCATACTGCTGTCTGCTTTCCTTGATGTCGTAGGACCCGATGAATCTGACCTCATCTATGCCCTTCGCCAGTTCTAAATGATAGCTGCCCATTCCACCAAAACCAATTATGCCAATGGCATATACATCCTTACCCAAGAAAAACTCCTCCTTCTTATTTTTACCTATATATGGCCTAATGGTTTAACCCCATCAGTAAACAATTATATCACTTTTACAGCACAAAATGTACAGTGAAAACTGTCAATTCATATGCAGGAATTCGCTTGATATTTATTGATATATACATTCTGCCTAGTCCAGGAAATAGTATCCTTCAGGAGCCGGCTCTCTGTCTATCCATCGGCCGTTGGTGAAATCAGGAATTGCAACGGGCATGCCGCCCATAGTAATGGAGTCTTCAGATAAAGCTGTTATGCACATCCAGGATGCCATATCATATACATCTATTGGAACCTCAATCTTCCTGCGGACACTTTCAAAGAAAGCGCTCAGAACCAGATAGTCCATGCCGCCGTGACCGGCGCCTGCTTCCGGATTGTAATTTTTCCAGATTGGATGGTCATATTTCTCTCTTAATTTTTCGGCATTATTCCATTGCTCTTTCCAGTTGAACTCATATTGTCTGTGTTCATCATCAAGGAAAATGGAATTGTTGTCCTCCATGTACATGGCCTTTGTTCCGTGTACCTGGAATCCTCTGGAATAAGCGCGGGGAAGTGTAGTGTCCAAGGTCAGGGTAATGGTCTCTCCATGGGCACACTTAATAATTGTAGTAACCACATCTCCCTGGGCAAAAGGGTAATTTGCCAGATAGTGGTCTTCGCCTTTTTCTTTTTTAATATATTCATTCAGGCCTCTTGCTTTTGAAGCCACGGAAACCAGAGACAGCATCCGGTTGCCCCGGTTAATGTTCAGTATTTTGGCTATTGGACCTAATTCATGAGTAGGATAATTCTCGCAATTGCGATGCATGTAGTTTACCAGCCGGTAATGCCTGTTTTCTTTTCCATTGGCAATTTCCTCACGCAAGTCATGACGATAACCGCCCTGACAGTGTACAACCTCTCCAAACAGGCCCTGCTTTACCATATTTAGAATCATCAGTTCTTTCCGGCCGTAACAGCAGTTCTCCAACAGCATACAGGGTGTTCCGGTCTCTTCATATGTTCTGACAAGTTCCCAGCATTCATCTATAGAATAGGCGCCTCCTACTTCAACGCCTACATATTTACCGGCCTTCATTCCATCAATAGCAATATGTATATGATCTGCCCATGAGGAAGATACAATTAATGCATCTATTTCGTCCATGGCTAAAATATCCTTATAATTCCCCGTACCAACAGGAGTATTGCCTGCCAATTCTTCCACACGCTTAACCGCTCTTTGCTGCCTGTCTTCATATTTATCGCAAACAGCT
>JAAZHD010000210.1 GCA_012510895.1 Clostridiales bacterium | reverse complement strand
TAGCCTACCATGCGGCCCTCTCACCGGATCAACCCGGCTTTCGCGGCATAAACGCTTATATTAAGCCTAGACCGTAGGCTTACAAAAATGTTGCCGAGGAAATTACACATAAATATGGACTTGACTAATGACTTTTTAGATTTCATTTATATTTACATTTTATTGTGAAATAGTCACTGTCTATGTAACATAAACAGCCCTATGACTAGAAAAGACTATTGCATTAACGTCAATTAGAGACCATATGAAATAATTGGTTCAAGATAAGTAACTCCCCCGGGTAAGCCGGGGGAGCAAAGTTATGTTGTTGTATTTGGTTTTTAATTAACAGTTCTCTCATATGCTTGCTGATATATCTCAAGATATCTTTCAAGGCCTATATTATTAAGTTCATTTATATAGGAATCCCAATCGTTGTCAAGGCTGGCTTCTCCTCTTATAAACTTAGCCATCATTTCCTGATAGTAAGTAGTTAAATTGGTTCCAATTTCGGAAACTTCAATTGCCGTGGGTTCATCCAGGGACATTGTCGGCAGTGTCATATCAACAGAATAGGGCCTGTAATTATTGATTGTTGCGTCATAAAGTATTTTTTCCTGGTTATAGCCTACACCCATATCAGTCGCTATTAACTCTTTCCATTCAGCCGGCATATTAATCAAAAAGGTTTCATATAAGTGTGTATTCTGGATTTCACCCCAATTGAACAACCATTTATACACAGCCGGTTTGCCTGTGAATCCCACTTCTCCTTCCTGTGCCTTGGCCCAGCCTACATCTTCTTCTCCATACCATAATTGCAGCCATTCAAAGTTGCCTTCCTTCAAATCAGGTATACAATCGTAGAATTGTGCGTCAGCCCACCTGATTGCTACTTCCGGATGTTCGCAGTATGAACTTATAAAGAAGAAGGGTGAGGGCTGCCAGAATTCCAAAGGCGATTGTTTTAACCCGGTCGGTCCCTCAAGCGGAGGTATAGTTTCAAAATCATGAATGGTTGGATCACTGAAATTAAATATATCCACTGTTCCGCCTGCTTTGCAGCCTACACGATTTCCTGTAGGTGCTGCAGCAAGGGCCTTAGCTTGATCCAGGGTCATAGAGAAGCTCTCATTATCCATCAGGCCTTCATCATACAGTCTCTTATAGTAACGCAGACCTTCCCGCCAGCCATTCTGAGCATAACTGACTTTTACCTTGCCGTCTTCTACATATAGTTTAGATCCACTGACAGGACTGTAAACAAATGCATTCATGATGTAGCTGGGAAGAGCAGAGTTATAACCGCCGGTAAATGCAATGTAGGGAATCTCGTCATCAGGATCACCATTGCCATTGGCATCCTTTTCTTTGAAAGCCTTGAGGACATTGTAAAAATCATCAGTAGTTTTGGGGATCTCCAATCCCAGGCGTTTCAGCCAGTCCATGTTCATCCACATCTTTTGAGTGTGCTGTACATGTATTGTTTCATAATACCTTGCAAGGAAATAAATATTTCCATCAAAGCATTTATACATTGATGCAATTTTTTCATTTTCATTAATAAGTTTCTTAACGTTTACTGTATATTTATCGATCAATTCAGTCAGATCCATCAATATACCCTGAGACCCGTATGCTTCAACTACACCGCGGCCAAGACCTGTAAGAAAAACATCCGGCATGTCTTCCTTGGCATTGGCAGCTAAAAGCAATGTAAGTCTTTGACCTGCATCTGCCCCTGATGCCAGCATCCACTCAATATCTACATTTGTTTTTTCTTCAAACCAACTTAATGAGTAATTAGTATCATAGTCCTCTACGTTTGGATGCGCAGCCTGAAATACTTTAAGAGTTACAGGTTTGTCTACTATCGGGAACTGCCCCGGTGCTGAAAGTATATATCCTTTTCCAAGGTCTACGCTTAAATCATCGGGAGCGGATTCCTCTTCTTCTTCTTTTGTCTGCTCTTTTGGTGTTTGTTCTTCCTGGGTTTCCGGTTTCTGCTTTTCATTATCTGCCGGCTGACCTCTGCATGCTGATAAAAGCAGCATTGCCAGGCATAACATCAGGCTGATCATTATAATACTTAACTTTTTCCCTTTTTTCACCTCTTTTTACCTCCCTTTTGACTTATCTTTATTATGGGCTGATGCCTCACAATAACCTTTTATGCTATCCCTTGAGCGAACCAATCATTACACCCTTGACAAAGTACTTTTGTATAAAGGGATAGATGCATAGTACGGGAATGCTTGCAACGATAATCAAGGAATACTTCAGCAGTTCAAACAATGATTGTCTTGCCGCCATATCTTCAATGCTCATCTGGCCTTTGGACAAAGCCTCTGCATCTATTGTATTTTGGATAAGAATTTCGCGAAGGAAAAGCTGAAGAGGATATTTTTCTCTGTCATGGAGATATATAAGGGCGCTGAAATATGAATTCCAATAGCCGACTGCGTAAAAAAGTGCTATAACCGCAATTATGGCTTTGGATAAGGGCAGAGCTACTTTCCTGAAGAAGGTAAAATCAGAACAACCGTCAATTTGCGAAGCTTCCAAAAGTTCTATAGGTATGGTAGATTGAAAGTATGTTCTTGTAACTATTACATTGTACACAGACAAGGCCCCGGGAATAATCATGACAGCCCTGGTGTTAATAAGCCCAAGATTGCTCATTAAAAGATATGTAGGTATAAGTCCGCCCCCGAAGAACATGGTGAATGTAAATATCAGCATTATAGGATTTCTCAGAGCGTAATCCTTTCTGGACAAGGGATAGGCCGCAAGAACAGTTAATATTACAGCAAGAGTCGTCCCGCATATGGTATAATAGGCAGAATTTGTGTAGCCTGTTAGTATATCCTTGTTTTCAAAAATGGTTTTGTAACCAAGCAGTGTAGGCTCCACCGGCCAGAGCCAGACTGCTCCCGAGGTAACAGACCGGGGATTGCTGAAAGAACAGCTTACAATATAGATCATGGGATACAAAACGATTATTAGTATGATAAAAAGGAAAATATTGTTTACCATATAAAATATTCGATCACTACGCGATTCTCTCATATCTATTCTCCTTTACTAAAATCAGCTGCTGTTTATCTGATAACTCTATTTAAAATATGCAGAATGCTTTTACCAGAGACTGGTTTCTCCGAGTTTCCTTGCAATCGTGTTAACTCCAACAATAAGGAAAAAGTTAACAAGACTGTTGAAAATACCTATGGCAGTACTGTATGAATATTGAGGCATGGCTGATGCAAGACCCTGTTTGTAGATAAGAGTTGAAATGACTTCACTATATTCAGTATTGGTCGGGTTTTGCAGTAACAATACTTTCTCGAATCCCACATTCATTATTGAACCTAAATTAAGAATTAACAAAATAACTATAGTGGGTACTATACATGGAATATCTATGTAGAACACGCGCTTTAGCCTTGAGGCTCCGTCAACTATTGCAGCTTCATGAAGTGTCGGATCAACCGAAGATAAAGCACTAATGTATATGATGGCGCTGAAGCCCATGTTCTGCCATATCCCGGACCAGACATAAATTGATCTGAAATATCTGCCTTCTGCCATGAAAAGAACCTCTTCTCCGCCTAAGGCTTTTATTAGGTTATTTAAGAGACCGTATTTCGGAGAAAGTATTTGAATGACCATACCCATAAGTACTACGACAGATATAAAATGTGGTGCATAGGTTACAAGCTGAACTGTTTTCTTAAACTTTATATTTTTGCAGCAGTTTAGTGCAATGGCAAGTATGATCGGAACCGGGAATCCTGCGATAAGGCTGTATAAGCTTAACATAATGGTATTTCTTGTAACGCGTATAAACTGATAAGACTTAAAGAACTTAATAAAATGATCAAATCCAACCCATTTACTGCCCCATATTCCATCAACTGCCCTGTAGTTCTTGAATGCTATCTGTATTCCATACATGGGCACATAATGGAATAGAATAATAAAACTCAGGGGCAGTATTACCATTAATGTCAGCTGCCAATTTTTATCAATCCATTTTTTAATGTAAAAATAAGTTTTATTATCAGGCATATCTTACCTCCTGCAGGTTTGTCTTATTGCTCCGGCGGGATATATGCATAAAAGAGCAGTAAAGCATAAATTGCATCCGCTAGTAAATTACTATGTGAATAAGTGTGATACTATGCTTACTAATTTGTGAAAAGTAAATAAATGCAGCAAAAATAAAAAAAGGCAAACAGGTACATCTATAAATGCACCTGTTTGCCTAAACTTTTACATAACAAAACATCTATATTTTTCTATATTCTTCGCCGGTATTCCAAATTCAGCATTCAGCTGTCTTTAAAAAATAAATATATCATAGTCATCTCATTATAAATCAAACAGCTTTTCGGCGTTCTCCCGTGCAATCTTGTTAAATGCTGTTTCGCTTATCTTTTTAGTATCCCTCCAATTTATCAAAAGGTCAACCAAAGGTACGGGCATATCTGCAAAACACATATCAGTGCCGAAAAACAGTCTGTCCTGAAACTCCTCCAGGAATTTGGGACCATATTCAGGATCACGGGCTATTGCATTGTATGCAGTTCCGTCAGAAAGATCCCCGTAAAGGTTCGGATACCTGCGAAAGAGCTTTGGTACAACTCCTTCTTCTTTTATGGGACCTTCAGGCAGCCGTCCTACCTGTCTGCCGTTTAAATCAAAAATAATCGCTCTCTCTCCCGGGGTTTCCAGTTTTCCAATTTCAGACCAGAATACCGGCCCATGGCCGAATATAATAAGGTCAGGGAATCTCTGAAGCGTATGCTCAAGCTGCGGCAATCCCGGGTCATCGTACAGTCCGAAATCTCCGCCGATTTGGTCAGAGCCGTCAAATATAACGGGCAGCCCGGCTTTTTCCGCATGACGGAAGAGGTTTTGCACCAAGGGATCCATAACAGGTACGTTAATCATTACTTCGCCTAGTCCCTTGCAGCCTCTGTCCTTATAATAGGATAATAACTTATCAAGCGGAGCTTCCGGGGAGTTGGTCAAAACTCGGGGGTCAATGTTGCAAAAAGGAATAAACCGGTCAGGATACTGCTCCGCCATATCCAGAATATCTTCATTAGCCTGGGGCAGATAGATCTCAGGGCTTACAATGGGCAGCAGTGCACCCTTTTCTATTCCCAGTTCATCATAGCGTTTTAGTAATTCTTCTGCTGTACAGAACTGAACTACAAAGGGCACCGGTTTTCTGTATGCATGGGCATGAATATCAATAAACATTTTAAACCTCCATATTATAACATCTGTTTACACGTCTGCCATAAGCTGCCTGGTGCTGCTTATAGAATACATCTTTTTAATGCCTGTTACAACCATATAAACTTTGAATACACAAGTTAATTGAGCTTGTTAAATTGACAAGCATTTTTTTGACCTTTATACTGAATATGGAAAACAATTATCAAAAAAGCTTTTACCATTTAAACAGAATAGTACTGATATTTATATTGCTTAATAATTTTTCTCATATCGGATATGAAAACCTTTTGATGAATAAAACAGGAGATGAATATAATGAATGACACATACAATCATGCACTTAAACCGGCAAGAATACTGCTGAAGCCAGCGGCAGACAAATACCAGGACAGTCACAGAAAGTGGCAGGGAATACCATCAATTGAAATAACCAAAGGCGGCACTATTTACAGTATATTTTACAGCGGCAATACAGGAGAAACGGCCGGAAACTTTGCTGTTATGCTGCGCAGTGATGACAAAGGCAACAGCTTTTCTTCCCCCTATATAGTTGTGGAACACGAACACCCTAATGTCCGGGTGTTTGATCCTAACCTATGGCTTGACCCTCTGGGCAGGCTGTGGATGACATGGGCGCAATCATGGGATTTCTTTGACGGCAGAGCGGGAGTATGGTGCGCCATATGCGACAAGCCGGATGAAGAGCCAATAAGGTTTAATGGACCGTTCAGAATATTTGACGGAGTCATGATGAACAAGCCCATAGTTCTTAAAAACGGTAAATGGTTATTCCCATGTGCAATATGGAGAAAAGAACTGGCTGTTTCAGCCGCAAAACAATGCATCACGCCCCGGACTGGCGAAAACATTATTTATTCAGCCTATGAAGAGGGAGCATATGCCCTGGAAACTGATGACTGCGGCAAAAGTTTTACACCCCTTGGATATACCAAATTTACCAATTATGATTTCCCGGAACATATGTTCATAGAGATGAAAGATTCAAGGATATGGTGTCTTGCCCGTACAATCAATCACATAGCACAGAGTTTTTCCTGCGACGGGGGTCGGACATGGTCTGAAGAAGAAGTTTCCAATCTGTACGGCGGAGGATCCCGTTTTTTCATAAGGCGGTTAAACTCCGGTGCACTGCTTTTTGTCGGACATGCAAACATTCTTTTTGATAAGCCGGGTGAAAATAAAAGCCCTAACAGAAGAGCAAACTTAACTGCTATGCTTTCCTATGATGACTGTAAAACCTGGGATCCTAATGTCCTGCTTTTGGATGACAGGGAAAATGTATCTTATCCTGATGGTACACAGGATGACAACGGCATTATCTATATTATATATGACAGAGGACGTTATGCTGAACGGGAAATATTGCTGGCCCGCTTTACTGAAGAAAATATCAGATCAAAACGCACAGATAAAAACCTGTCATTGAGACAGGTAATCAATACTGCATATGGGGTGTAGATTTTTCATGCTGCATATGTCTTATCCAGTTCTTTAACACCAAACCGTATAAGGGATACAATTACAGAGATCATATTGACAACTTCCGTAAGTATGCCGGCTATGGAAAACATGGCTATATTGTAAACAAGCCAACATGGTGAGATAAAAAAGAGCTGGGCAAAACGAAGTATTTTGCCATTTCGAGACCACAGGAAATATGTGCCGACTACCATAGCTGCCGTAGGCAAGAGGCTAAGCCATCCATCCCAGGACACAGCCCCGCATGCAGCCATCATAACCATAACGGCTATCATGGTGATTTTGTGGCTTGCCCATTTTTCCTGACCTTTATACAGGAAAAACGACCGTAATACTTCTGCAGAATTTAATAGTAAACCCGTATAAGCACCAAGCATGAAAAAATGCAGTGAAAAAAAAGCTGAAGATAAAAGCTGTAAGAAGAAAAGTTTTTTCGTATTCTTACACTGGAATGCGCTCCATAATAATATTGCGCCCACCATTCCAAGAATTTGAGCAATAACTTCAATATACAAGATGACTCTCCTTTTGCCAAACATCAATCGGTTGAAATCATGGCTTTGTAATATCGTTTTCACTTTATGTCAAAAGAATATTGCATTTTCGTTAAAAAGTCAACGTCCGGCAAGAACAATTTCGTTAGTTCATATGCTTACAAGGAAAAAACCGGGGACAGATTTCATGCCCCCGAAAATTCATGTACTACCTGTTTAACTTCAGCGCATTCTTATATACCGGCAGCACTCCTTCTATGGTCTGTTTAACCTGCTTTATCTTCCATCGTAAATGATACTCATCTGTCATGTCTTCCATGCTTGGTTCCCAACCTAATCTGGAATCTGCCTGTACCAGCGGAATTGTGGCTTCCGCATTTTTTATCTCATCTTCACCTATTTCAATCATCTTATCTGCATATTCAATTATTTTTGATTCATCAGTTTCGGTGAGAAGTTTTGTTTTCAGAGTATACCACTGTTTTACATTTATAGCCGTAGTTACACAGTTTACAATGAATTTCCCTAAATTTATCATATAGAAGGCATTCTGTTTGCGTTTATCTGAAAGTGAATCATATATGCCTTCCAAAAGCTCTGTTCCTTTTCTGAAACACTCCCGCATCTTATTCAGCCTTCCCAGTTCAACAGGCAGCCTGAACTGAGGGAGAGAGCTTCTTCCGTTGATACGGGGCTGATAAACAGGGTTGCATATGGTGTTGCCGCCAAACATTGCATAGGGCACAGTAGGAATCTCTACGTTTCCGCTTAGTACCAAAGGATATGACGGGCCTATTCTGAAAGGACCATATTGATCCTCATTGGTAGAAATATAGTTCCTTATTCCTTCACACCATGCCTTCCATGCTTCGATCACTGTTTCAATATGTTCCTTGCCAAAATCCCTTTCGGCAATCATCCTCAGCACTTCTTCACCTGAAGGTGAAGGAGACCAATAGGACCATTTGGCCAGTTCACTGATAAATGAGGGCCACCAGCCAAAATGATGGGATTCCATCAAGCCGCTTAGACCCCACTTTTCCCTCGCAATATGAAGCCCCTCATATCTTCTCATCCACTGGTAGGGAGCCGGTTCATAGGGAATTACTCCTATATCCCAGGTTAAGCCGCCCGTATTGCACATGGTATAAAGTTTAATTCCTCTTTCATGAGCTGCCTCTGCCTCGCTGATGAAATATTTGCCCGGACCTTCAAAGAATAAGGTATAATCAACACATGTACTTGTAACGTTATCTGTCTGTATCTGTTCAAACATTTCAAATGTTACAAGAAGGGTAATATCAGTCGGTAAATTCCTTATTAATTCAACTCTGTGTTCTTTGTCTACATACCCCCAATTATATGTCCAGAATACAATATCCGCATCCTCTTTATGCCGTCTGATAATTTTCTTAATAAGGTTCAGCCACTGGGGATAATCAATACAAGGCCACCAGCCCGGACTGGGCTTTCCTGACGGCAGTCCGTCCTCCGGTTTATCTAAACGCAGTCTTCCTGTTGTATTGGGATCTTTGCTGGGAAATTCCACTGATTCTCCCACCATTACAATACCTTTAAACCCAGGGCACTTCTCAAAAACCCTTCCATAGGTTTTCTCATAGTATTCCTCTGCATCCTTGTCTTCCGGATGCTTAAGACTCTTAAGATAACTGTATGCATAGACATCTATTCCGTATGCAGCCGCACGATATATCAGCTCGTTAAAATCCTGGTACCCATGCGGAGTAGTGTCGACGCCTTTTACAAATACCAGTATGGCATCCATGCCGGCATGAGCAATAGCATTTAAATGGGCATCGGGGAAGTTATCCAACCCATAACCGGAATGTATCATCCTGGGAGAAAACAAAGGTTTTCTGATCTCGTCTCTTTTTTTAACAATGGGAGCACGTTTCATGTTCATTAAATCTTCCAGATAATATGATGCCTGAGCAGCCCCTCTCTCATCATGCCCGCAAAGAATAATTCTGTCCTCGTCGGCAATAAGTCTGTAACTGCGAGGAGTATCAAGGGCTTCACCCAGCTCTGGTACTGAACCCTTTGTTATGTATACAATTTTTTTGAAACCTTTTTCTGCTTCTCCGCGTATATCATCAGTTCTCACCAGTCTTAAAGACAGCCCCATTGAAGTAAAGAAATAGTCCTGCAAATCCTTTGCTGCTGTCAGTATCACCCTGTCACTTTCTTTGTAAACAACAATTTCCCATTCTTCATTTACCTCAATTTCATTTTCCTGCGGCAGTATGTCATAGTCTCTGATATCAGTCTTATGCACCTCCAGCAGGCGTTTTCTGAATTCATAATTCCGTTCCAGCGTTTTGTTTAGCATATAATCAACCTCCCCTGACTTAGTTTTAACCCGGCAAATAATTAATCAGCCTT
>JAAZHD010000209.1 GCA_012510895.1 Clostridiales bacterium | reverse complement strand
TAAAGCTGACACAATTCATTCGGGGCTGGATAAACTATTTTGCACTTGCAGATATGAGGGCATTACTAAAGAGAATAGACGAATGGTACCGCCATAGGATAAGAACAGTCTATTGGAAACAATGGAACAAGGTTAAAACAAAATTCATGAACCTTAAAAAGTTGGGTATTGATGAAGAAAATGAAAAACTTCGCGAATGGGGTTATATGACATTCACGGAGCAATATCTGAAAGTACGTGTAAACTAGAGAAGCGTCGTGTACGGACCCGTACGTACGGTGCTGTGGGAGGTTGGGAAAATTTAATTAATTTTTCCCTCCTACCCGATTGTATATTATAGTTAATGCTTATGTATTATTTTCAGGCTGGAATCATACTCGATTTATTATAAATTACATATTGTAAAACTTATACTCTGTAATATAATAGATGTATTGTTGAAAATATTATATATAAATAGAAAGGAGTTCGTTTTTTAATGAACATCTTATCTCTTGTCATCATTGCATCTTTACTTACGCTAGGCTTTGCTGCCATGAACTATGTAAAAGTTAAGAAGTTGGGTGAAGGCACTGAAAAGATGGTAGAAATAGCATCGGCAATTCGCATTGGTGCAAATACATTTATAAACTATGAGTATAAAGTATTGCTTATTGTATGCATTTTCATTTTTGGAGCTCTGTCCTTACTTGTTAATTTTTACACTGCACTGGCATTTATCATAGGCGCTGTAATGAGTGCTTCAGCCGGTTATGTAGGGATGAAAATTGCCACTTATGCTAATGTTAGGGTTGCCAATGAAGCGCGTATTACAAAAAAACTTGGAGACACCTTAAAAGTAGCCTTCAGAGGCGGCAGCGTTATGGGACTGAGTGTAGGTGGATTTGCTCTGTTGGGTCTTTTTCTCGTATATATAATCTTCGGTATCGGGCTTAAAATGCTGGAACCTGAGAATGTAGTTCTTGTTTCTAACTGGATAGGTGTTGAATTCATACCATTTACAATGGTTCTTTCCGGTTATGCTCTTGGCTGTTCCTTGATTGCAATGTTTAATCGTGTGGGCGGAGGGATTTATACCAAGGCAGCAGACATGGGTGCTGATCTGGTAGGGAAAATTGAGGCACACATACCTGAAGATGATCCAAGAAATCCGGCCACCATTGCAGATAATGTCGGCGATAACGTCGGCGACGTTGCTGGTCTTGGCAGTGATCTCCTTGAAAGCTATGTTGGCGCGATCACTGCCGCGGTTATTCTTGGTTTTTATCTTTTCCTTACAAGTGAGTACACCGGAGGTACCATGACCGGCGGTTTAATTACAGGAAGCCTTTTAACAAAACTTTTCCTGTATCCGGTGGTTTTTGCTGCAGGCGGACTCATTGCATGTGCTATAGGTATAGGCTCACTTCTGATTAAAAAGCTTTCTGATGATCCGCATCGTGAACTGAACGGCTCCACATGGCTATCTGCAGGTCTCACCATTGTATTTGGATTTTTTATTGCAACATTTTTGTTTAAAGGCGAGGATTTATCTGGTGTAGGTTTTGCTGCCGGATTCGTATCCCCCTGGATTGCTGCTGCAATTGGAGTTATTGCAGGTATTATTATAGGTATAATTGCTGAGTACTACACTTCTTATGACTATAAACCTACGCGAAATATAGCAGCGGCCAGTGAAGAAGGAGCTGCCCTTACTATTACACAGGGGCTTGGAGTAGGAATGAAGAGCTGTATGGCACCGCTGATTGTGCTTGGTGCTGCTATAGCAATTTCCTACTATATTTCCGGAATGTATGGCGTTGCAATGGCTGCTGTAGGAATGCTAAGCTTCGTAAGCGCTGTTGTTTCAGTTGACACATATGGACCAATTTCAGATAATGCCGGCGGTATTGCTGAGATGAGCAAGCTCGATCCTGAAGTGCGTGCAATAACTGATAAGCTTGATTCAGTCGGCAATACAACTGCTGCTATAGGAAAAGGCTTTGCAATCGGCTCTGCTGCTCTTGCTGCGTTGTCACTTATGGTCAGTTATCTTTATTCCTACAATGATCCGTCCACTGAGCTGATTTTGAATCTTATTGAGCCTCTTACACTCGTTGGTGTTCTATGCGGTGCTGCACTTCCGTATATGTTCAGCGGTATGCTGATTGACGCTGTCACTAAGGCAGCCAGACGCATGGTTGATGAAGTAAGACGCCAGTTCAGGACAATACCAGGCATTATGGATGGTACTGCCAGCCCGGACTATAAGACATGTATAGAGATAAGCTCGCAGGGTGCTCTTAGAGAAATGAAATTCCCTTCAATGCTTGCTGTTCTGGTTCCTGTTGTCTGCGGTTTTCTGTTAGGTCCTGCTTTTGTTGGAGGTATTCTGATCGGATCCACATGCTCAGCTGTAATGCTGGCTATTTTCACCGGTAATGCCGGCGGCGCATGGGATAATGCTAAGAAATATATTGAAACCGGAGCCATAGAAGGCCAAAGGAAGGGTTCTCCGGCACACAGTGCAGCAGTAGTAGGGGACACTGTCGGCGATCCTCTTAAGGACACTGTAGGACCCTCGCTGGATATATTTATTAAGATTATGTCTGTTGTGTCTCTTGTAGCCATAAGCATATTCTCTAAATATAATCTGCTTGATTTCCTGAAATCGTTGTTAAGTAAATAGAATTTGTATTATCCAGGAATTTAATACAGATAATATTCATAAAGCGCTCAATTGTAATGTTTTTACACACCGCAATTGGGCGGTTTCCAAATATACCACCCTATTCAGTTTTCAGTTTGACACATTTGTTTAAAACAATATATAAATTTTAAGCTAAAAAACAGTTTATGC